>DATAGR010000001.1:0-1527 GCA_036263575.1 Aquihabitans sp.
CTCGTGCGGGCCTTCACGGTGGCGTTGCGGTCCTTCTTCTCCTGCAGCCGGGCCAGCTGCCAGAAGCACGCCGCCACCATCGCAGCCGCCAGGGCCAGCACGAAGAGGTGCGACAGGATCCAGCGTGGGCGCAGGGCGAAGCGGTACCGCGACATCGCCTCCGAGGCTACGGCTGCGGCCGGCGCGGCACGCAGTCGAGGCGTAATCGAGGAGCGGCCGACGGGCCGGCCGTGGGCGCGTGGAAGATTCGCTTGACCGCCGCTCAACTTTCGGCTTGAGTGGCGGTCAAATGAAGACGACCCGACCGTACGCATCCGACCTCCGAGCCCAGGCCGCCGCCTCCACGCGCCAGCGCATCATCGAGGCCGCCAGCCAGCTCCTCCGCGAGGAGTGGTACGAGGACGTCACCCTGGCCGGGATCGCCAAGGCGGCGGGCGTCTCGCACCAGACCGTGCTCAACCACTTCGAGTCGAAGGAGGGCGTCGCCCGCGCCGTGGCCGACGTGATGGGCAGCGCCACCGGCCGCCGCCGCGACCGGGCCGTCCCCGGCGACGTCGACGGCGCCATCCACGTCCTCGTCGGCGAGTACGAGGACTACGGCGACGCCAACGTGCGCTGGGCCGTGTCGGCCGACCGACTGGGCAGCCTGGCCGAGCTCCTCGACGGGGCCCGGGCCACCCACCAGGGCTGGCTCGAGCACATCTTCGGCGACGCCCTGCCGACCGCGGGACCGGCTCGCCGCCGGGCGGTCGACGCACTCCACGCCGCCACCGACGTCTACACGTGGAAGCTGCTCCGCCGCGACCTCCGCCGCAGCCGCCCCGCCACCGAGCGGGCCATGGCCGACCTCGTGCGCGGCGTCCTCGCCGGCCACCGATCCGACGGCCCCACGACGACCCATCCCCCCACCGACCACACCACCACCACGCAGCCCCGGGAGGGACGATGACCATGACCACCGACCAGCCGACCGACCATGGGACGACCGCCGTCCCCCGGACCTACCTCGCCGCCCTGGCCGACGGCGGCGGCACCGTGCCACCCGAGCTCGGCGCCGTGCGCCGCCTCGTCGAGCGCGGCCACCGGGTGACCGTGCTCGGCGAGGACTCGTTCGAGGCCGACGCCCGCGCCACCGGCGCGACCTTCCGCCGGTGGGAGGCGGGACCCAACCGCCCCGACCGGCTCCCGGCCAACGACCCGCTCCGCGACTGGGAGGTCCGCTCCCCGATGCGGCTCTTCGACCGCCTGATCGACGTCCAGCTGGTCGGTCCCGCAGCCGCCATCGCTGCCGACGTCGCCGCAGCGATCGCCGTCGAGCGGCCGGACGCCATCCTCAGCTCCCAGTTCACGATCGGCGCCATGGCGGCCGCCGAGGCCGCCGGCATCCCGTTCGCCGTGCTGATGCCCAACATCTACACCGCCCCGGCCGAGGGCCTGCCGCCCCTCGGCGCCGGCTTCCAGCCGGCCCGAGGTTCGCTGGGCCGGCTCCGGGATCGGGCCGTCTCCGCCCTCACCGGCCGGGCCTGG
>DATAGR010000002.1:0-2275 GCA_036263575.1 Aquihabitans sp.
CGCCGCCTGGTCCGCCGCCCGGCCCGACCAGCATTCGGCGTCGCCCAGGGCTCGGCCCAGACCGTCGAGACGCGCCCGCCGGGCGGTCAGCCCGCCGAGCACGTCGGCGAGGGTGGCGCACGCGCCGGCGACCAGCGCGCCGTCCCACCCGGCGACCGCCGCCAGCCGGGCCGACCCGACGACGTCGAGGACGGGCGCGGTCACGGCGTCATCCGGGGGTAGGGCGTGCGGAGCCGTCCGATGGCTGCGCCCCGGGCCTCCTCCACCGCCCGGTAGGACGACGCGGCCGCGCTGAGCGCACCGGAGACCGCCCGGGTCCCCTCGGCCACGGCGGCGACCAGCGTCCCCCACGTCGAGGCGGCCCACACGGCGTTCAGGCCCTCGTCGTGCGAGAGGCCCCGGAGCAGCGCCCCGGTGGCCTGCGAGCAGCGTGCGGCGTCACCCTCGAGCTCCCCGGCGAGCAGGCGCAGCTCGGTGGCCAGCGCCTCCAGCGCGTCGAGCTGGACCGAGATGATCGTTGACATGGGCTCCCCCCGTCGATGCGGCCCACGGCGGACCGAGGGCGCGGACGCTAGGAGCTCCGGGCGCCGTCGCGCCGGCCACCGTCCACAGCGGCCGGCCGGGTCCACACGCGACAGCGGGGACCCCCCGGCCGGTCTGCCCGGCCGGAGGATCCCCGCTGTGGTCGACGGCTCAGGGGACGCTGGTGGTCAGCGCTCCCGTGCCCTCGCTGGCGGTGCCGCCGACCACCACGGACCGGCGCTTGGAGACGACGATCGAGGCGATGATGATCGCCACCGCGGCGAGGGCGATGAGCACCCGGACGGTGGTGTTCGCGTCGTCGCCCACCGACAGCGCCACGACGGCGGGGGCGATGAGCAGCGCCACCAGGTTCATCACCTTGATCAGCGGGTTGATCGCCGGTCCCGCGGTGTCCTTGAACGGGTCGCCGACGGTGTCGCCGATGACCGTGGCGGCGTGCGCCTCGCTGCCCTTGCCGCCGTAGGCGCCGTCCTCGACCATCTTCTTGGCGTTGTCCCAGGCACCACCGGAGTTGGCCAGGAACACCGCCATCAGCGTGCCCGAGGCGATGGCCCCGACCAGGTAGGCGGCCAGCGGCCCGATGCCCAGGCCGAAGCCGACCGCGACGGGCGCCAGGACGGCGAGCAGGCCCGGCGTGGCGAGCTCGCGCAGCGAGTCCTTGGTGCAGATGTCGACGACCCGGCTGTAGTCGGGGCGCTCGGTGTAGTTCATGATCCCGGGCTTGGTGCGGAACTGCTCGCGCACCTCGAAGACCACCCGGCCGGCTGCGCGCGACACCGCGCTGATGGCCAACCCGGAGAACAGGAACACCACCGCGGCGCCCACCAGGGCCCCGACGATGTTGTTGGGGTTGACGAGGCTGAAGGCGTCGCCGAGGGTCTCGCCGGCGTCGTCCAGGGCCAGTGCCACCTGCGCGTTGTACGAGCCGAAGAGCGCGGTGGCGGCCAGCACCGCGGTCGCGATCGCGATGCCCTTGGTGATCGCCTTGGTCGTGTTGCCCACCGCGTCCAGGTCGGTCAGGACACGGGCGGCGTCGGCGTCCAGGTCGCCGGACATCTCCGCGATGCCCTGGGCGTTGTCGCTCACCGGCCCGAAGGTGTCCATCGAGACGATGACGCCGGCGGTGGTGAGCAGGCCGCAGCCGGCCAGGGCGACGGCGTAGAGCGCCGCGCCGCCACCGATGAGGAAGGCGCCGTAGACCGCGCCACCGATGAGGACGGCGGCGTACACGGCCGACTCCAGGCCGAGCGAGATGCCCGACAGGATGACCGTCGCCGGCCCGGTGAGGGAGCTGCGGCCGACGTCCTTGACCGGCTTGCGGCTGGTCTCGGTGAAGTAGCCGGTGAGCTGCTGGATGGTCGCGGCGAGCACGACGCCGATGAGCACCGAGACGAAGCCGAGCACCTGCGGGCTGACCGCCAGGTCGGTGCCCTCGTCGACACCGGGCAGGTAGACGAACGCCGCGGCCGCCACCAGCACCAGCGAGACCACCGCGGAGGTGAAGAAGCCCCGGTTGATCGGCGCCAGGCCGCTGGAGTCGTTCCGGCCGGGGTTGCTGGCCAGGATGCCGACGACGGAGGCGATGACACCGATGGCCGCGATCAGCAGCGGGAACACCATGCCCTCGGCGCCGAAGAAGACCTGTCCGAGGATCAGCGCCGCGACCAGGGTGACCGCGTAGGACTCGAAGAGGTCGGCGGCCATGCCGGCGCAGTCGCCGACGTTGTCACCG
>DATAGR010000003.1:0-5692 GCA_036263575.1 Aquihabitans sp.
ACGGGCGTCGAGCTCGTGGTGGTACGAGTCGAAGTGCCGGATCCGCATGAACCGCCCGTAGGTCTCGTCCGGGCCGGCGGGCGTCCACGACGGCGCGTCGAAGGCGGCCTGGTCCATGGCGTCGAGGACGGCCAGGCGCTCGGCCGTGACGGCCCGGAACCGCGCCAGCACCTCGGCGCCGGACCACGAGCGCTTGTCCTCGACCCACGCCTCGTTCATCCGGGCGATGTCGTTGCGGAGGTGGGGCACGCCGGAGACGTCGACCTGGGGCGTCGGCAGCCCCAGCAGCGTCTCCTCGGTGCTGGTCACGTGGCTCAGCTGGTCCTTCACGGTCCACCCGGGGAGGCACGTCGGTCGGTCGTGGTCGGCCTCGGTCAGACCGTCGTAGAGGTCGTCGATCGCCGCCCAGGTGCGCCGCAGGACGGCGATGGTGGCGTCCCGGTCGACGGTGGTGGGCATCAGGGCGTCTCCTTCTGCACGGACTCCCAGTCGCGGGCGTCGAAGTAGGGGCGGAACGCGTCGACGATGGCGGCGAGGTCGTCGGGGCGCTTGGGCCGCTGCAGCTCGTAGACGTGGGGGAACTCCAGCCACGACGTGACGGCCGACCACAACCGCACCGCGGCGTCGCCGGTGGGCGGGTCGATCAGGACGGGCCCGAAGAGGGCCTGGTCGCCATCGAACACGAGCGTCGGCACGCCCCAGCCGCCGAGGGCGAGGACGCGGTCGTGCTCGGCACGGACCTCGTCGGTGGTGGTTGGGTCCTCGGTCGCCTCGGTGACCCAGGCCGGGTCCAGGCCGAGCTCCACGAGCAGCTCCTCCGCGACCTCGGGGCGGTGCGGCTTGCGCCCCTCGACGTGGAGGGCGGTGCCGGCCCGGAGGTACCACCGGTCGAGCAGCTCGGGGTCCATGCGCCGCAGGTACGCCCCGATGCGCATCATCGACCACCCGTAGGACCACGACCGCTCCCAGGGGTGCTTCTTGCCCTCCTCCCGGTTCACCTCCTCCAGGCTGAAGAAGCGCCACGTCACCTCGATCCCCGCCCGGTCGCGCACCTCGCGCATCCAGCGCGACGTCTGGAACGCGTAGGGGCACATCACGTCGAAGTGGAAGTCGACGGCCTGCGGGGCGATCGCGTCGGTCATGTCGTCACCGTTCCAGCGGCTCGGCGGGTGGGACCAGGATGCCCGCCACGGACCGTCCCTGCCGGCCGGCGCACGAGCGGGGTCGCCACGTCACTGGCGGGCCATGGTCGCCCGCTCGTCGGCGCGGGCCGCGTCGAGCGCCTCGACCTCGGAGGGGCTGAGGAGCTGGATGTCGACCCGGTGCAGGGTCCCCTCGAACGGGAAGGCGTGGTCGTAGCGCTCGCTGACCGGCGAGCCGTGGTCGAAGCCGACGCTCGGGCCGATGCTCGACATGATGCCCATCACGAACGGCAGCTCGACGTCGCCCACCGCCGCGCCGTCGACCACGAGCGTCGCCCGCCCGGAGCGGCCGGTCCGCCGGAGCTCCACGCCGACCACCGACGGCCCGACGGGCACGGGCACCGTCGAGGTCACCACCTGGTGGTCGCCGAAGCAGTTGTAGTCGAACGCCAGGCGGTCGCCCTGGACGAAGACGCTGAGGCCCGAGTTCTCGGTGCCGGACGCGTACAGGACGCCCTGGGCGCCGGCCGGTCGGTCGATCGTGGCGGTGAGGTCCCAGCTGCGGCCACCGAGCTGGGCGGCGACCTGCGGGGGCAGCGGCGTGAGCGGCGGGACGTACGTGTAGCGGCGGTCGGCGCGGTGCGGCGACCGGTCGCGGAAGCGGGCGCCGAAGAGCTCGATGGTGCGGTCGTCGAGCGGGAGGACGCCGTGGGCCTCGGCCTCGGACCACCACCGCGCCACCAGCGCGGCCAGGCGCTCGGGCTCCTCGGCGGCGAGGTCGTCGCACTCCGACCGGTCGACGTCGAGGTGGTACAGCTCCCACACGTCGTCGTCGAACGGCACGCCCGGGGTGTGGCGCGTGACGGCCTTCCACCCGTCGGCCCAGATCGCCCGGTGGCCCATCATCTCGTACACCTGCACCTGCTTGGCCGACGGCACCTCGGGGGCGTCGAGGGCGTAGGCCATCGACGTGCCGGTCACCGGCAGCTGGGCCCGGCCCCGGTACACCTCGGGGGGCGTCACCCCGAGCAGCTCGTAGATCGTCGGCACGACGT
Organism: Aquihabitans sp.; assembly: GCA_036263575.1. GTDB lineage: Bacteria > Actinomycetota > Acidimicrobiia > Acidimicrobiales > Iamiaceae > Aquihabitans. The sequence goes on from DATAGR010000003.1 coordinate 2,198, forward strand.
CGTTCACGTGGTGGAACTGGTCGCGCCGGCCGCCGGCGTCGGTGATGCGCGCCGGCCAGTGCGCGATCAGCGGGACGTGGACCCCGCCCTCGTGGGTGTTCTGCTTGTACCACCGGAACGGCGTGTTGCCCGCCTGGGCCCAACCCCACGGGTAGTTGGCGTGGCTGTGGGGGCCGCCGATGTCGTCGATGCGCTGGACCGCCTCGGCGGGCTCCTCGATGACGAAGTTGAAGAACTCCATCTCGTGCATGACCCCGAACGGCCCGCCCTCCTGGCTGGCGCCGTTGTCGCTCAGGAGCAGGACCAGCGTGTCGTCGAGCACGCCGAGGCGCTCGAGGTCGTCGACGAGCCGGCCGATCTGGTCATCGGTGTGCTCGAGGAAGGCGGCGAACGCCTCCTGCAACCGGCACGCCAGCCGGCGGTGGTCGTCGGGCAGCTCGTCCCAGGGCTCGACGCCCGGGTTGCGCGGCGCGAGCTGCGTGCCCGGCGGGACGATGCCCAGCTCCAGCTGGCGGGCGAACCACCGCTCACGGGCGACGTCCCAGCCCTCGTCGAACCGGCCCCGCCAGCGGTCGAGGTACGGCGCCGGCGCCTGGTGCGGCGCGTGCATGGCGCCGAACGAGAGGTACAGGAAGAAGGGCCGGTCGGGGCGGATCGAGGTGGTGTCGTGCACGAAGCCGATGGCCCGGTCCACCAGGTCCTCGCTGAGGTGGTAGCCCTCGGCCGCCGACCGCGGCGGGTCGACGTGGTGGTTGTCGTGGACCAGCGTCGGGTGGAACTGGTCGGTCTCGCCGTCGAGGAAGCCGTAGAAGCGGTCGAAGCCCCGCTGGAGCGGCCACTGGTCGAACGGCCCGGCGGCCGATGCGTCCTCCATGGGGCACAGGTGCCACTTCCCGACGGCGAAGGTGGCGTAGCCCTCGTCGCGCAGCACCTCGGCGACCGTGGTGGCGTGGTCCGACACGTGGCCGCGCATGTGCGGGTAGCCGCTGCTGAAGTTCGACACTGAGCGCATGCCGACCTCGTGCGCGTTGCGACCGGTGAGGAGCGCGGCGCGCGACGGCGAGCACACCGGGGTCACGTGGAAGTTCGTGAACCGCACGCCCCCGGCGGCGAGCCGGTCGATGTTCGGGGTGGCGAGCTCCGATCCGTAGCACCCGAGCTGGGCGAAGCCGGTGTCGTCCAGGAGGATCACGACGACGTTCGGCGCATCGTCGCCGGGGTGCGGCGGGGTCGGCCACCACGGCGTGGACTCGGCGTGGGTCCGCCCGATCGTGCCGTGGAACTCCTCGTACGGGTGCATCGGCCCCCCTGGTCGACGATCGAGGCGCCCGCAGGTTGTGGCGTTGTCAGTGACAATAGATACGGGCCACGGGGCGGTCAAGGGCCGCCCGCCGACGGCGGGGCCGGCCGCCGGCCCGGCCTACGCTCCGGTCGCGGCCTCGCTCCGGGACCACGTCATCGTCTGCGGCTGGGGGCGCGTCGGCCGGTCCATCGGCGCCGAGGTGCCGGCCGCCGGCCGGGATCTGGTCGTCGTGGAGCTCGATCCGGACGCCGACCTCCACGCCCTCGCCCACCGGGTGGTCGGCGACGCCACCGACGACGCCGTGCTGCACGCCGCCGGCATCGACCGTGCCGCCGCGCTCGTGGCCGCGGTCGACGGCGACGCCGGGGGTCGCCGGCTCGCCGGTCCTCGGCGAGTCGCTGCGCAGCGCCCACCTCCGGGACCGGACCGGCGCGCTGGTCCTCGCGCTCCGCGACGGCGACGGCGCCTTCCACACCAACCCGTCGGCCGACACCGAGCTGCGGGCCGGGCAGGTCGTCAGCGCGATCGGCACGCCGGCCGAGCTGGCCGCGCTGGCGCGCCTCGTGGCGACCTGAGCCCTCAGCCGCTCAGTGGGCCGCGGCGGCCAGGTCCATCGTCCACCAGAGGAAGTTGGTGGTCTGCGCCAGGATCTCCGTGCGGTGGCCCGAGTAGGGCACGTGGCCCGCGCCCTGCCAGGCGTTCAACTCGGCGACGAGGCCGGCGGCCCGGGCGTCGCGCACCGTGCCGGTCGCCCACGCGTAGGGCACGACCACGTCGGACGTGCCGTGGAACAGGAGGGCGGGGGCCTCGCCGGCGCTCGGGCTCGAGAGGATCTTGGCGCCCGAGAGGGCCACCGCCGATCGCACGACCGACGACGGCCCGGGTGTGCCGCTGGCGCCCACGTCCTCGGGGCCGTACGCCACCTCGAGGGCGGTGATGCCCCCGGCCGACGTGCCGGCGATGGCGATGCGGGTGGTGTCGAGGCGATAGGAGCCGGCCTTCGAGCGCAGGAACCGCACCGCCGCCTGGGCATCGTGCTTGGCGTCGCGGATCGCCTGGATGCACTGGCTCGAGCCACCGGTGCAGCCGTCCGTGGCCAGCCGGTAGGAGATCGACGCCGTCACGAACCCCTGGCGGGCGTAGGTGGTGGCCTGGTCGACGATCTCGGGCGAGGTCCTCGACCCGGTGCGGAACGAACCGCCGTGCACGAGGACGATCACGGGCCGGGCCGCGACGGTGTCGCCCGTCGGCTGGTACACGTCCATCCGCAGGGTCACGAGCTGACCCGCCTGGTTCCTCGCCGAGCCGTAGGCGACGTCGGCCGTCTTGGTGACCTGGCCGAAGAGGGCGTCGCGGTACCGCACCACCCCCGCCCCGGGCGGCGCTGCGAGGCGCAGCTCGCAGCCGGCGGCGGCGAGCACCGCCACGGCGGCCACGATCGATGTGAGCACCCGACGGCGCATGGGACCCCCTCTGGTCGGCGACGGCCCGCCGCGGTGGCGCCGAGGCGACGCCGCGCCCGCAGGCCGGGCGCAGTCTGCCACCGGGTCGGGTGCGGGCACCGGCTAGGGCCGCGGCGGGCTGGTGACGGTGAAGACGCCGGCCGACTCGTCGTCGATCCCGATCTTCACCCAGCGCACCGTGCCGCCGCCGTACACCTCGACCCGGCGGAAGTTGCCGACCACCTGGCCGGACGGCGCCCGCATCGGCCGGTCGTCGTGGAAGGTGTGGCCGTCGCCGTGCAGGTACAGGACCTGCCCCGAGAAGAAGGCCGTCTGGTTCCGCAGCTCGACGAACAGCGACTCGTACGCGCCCTTGTCGCCCTCGGCCCGCTCGAAGCGCAGGCCGGCGTGGCCCACCACGACGACGCCCCGATCGCCCCGCTGCCTCGCCTCGGCGAAGGCCCGTCGCAGCCAGTCGATGTCGGCCGCCCGCCGGGCCTGCTGCTCGCCGCTGTTGCTGCGCCCGTCGCTGCTGCCCACGACGTGGAGCGTCACGAAGGTGACCTTGCCGGCCGTCCAGATGGCGTTCTCCGGGTAGCCGCGCGACGCCTGGCTCACCAGCGGGCGGGTGGTGCGGCCACGCGACGTCGTGCCGTCACCCCGGTAGACGAGCTCGCGGAGGCGCTGGAGCCGCACCAGCGGGTTGCTGCAGTCGGTCCACTCGTTGTCGCCCGGCGTGTACATCAGCGG
>DATAGR010000004.1:0-4688 GCA_036263575.1 Aquihabitans sp.
CGGCGGCGATGCGCGCGACCACCGGCATGGCGACGAACACGCCGACGATCTGCAGCGGTTCGATGCCGGCGGCGACGAGGCCGCGCCGGGCGGCGTCGAGCCCGAAGACGTCCTCGTAGACCAGCGACAGCAGGTTGGGGACGCCGAAGAGGGCCACGCCGAGGAACGGGATCGCCAGCCAGATGCGGCGGATCGTCCGGACCTCCCGAAGGGTCCGCATGGTCTCGCGCACCCCCTCGTGGGCCTCGGCCTGCCCGATCGCGGCCTCGTCCGCGCCGGCCGCCCGCCGCTCGTGGCCGCCGCGCACCGGCTCGCGGAGCCGCAGCGACAGCAGGAGGAAGGCGACCGTCGGGATGGCGAGCACGATGAACGGCCACCGCCACCCCAGCCAGTAGGCGATCGCACCCGCCGCCAGCGGGCCGAGCACCTGGCCCACGGAGTTGGCCTGGCGGTGGGCGGCGAACACCTTCACGCGCGACGCCGGCTCGTAGTAGTCGGACAGCAACGACGAGTGCGTGGGCGTCACCACCGCCCGACCGCCACCGGCGCCGATGCGCATCGCGATCAGCATCAGCACCGAGACCGAGAGGCCGGTCCCCACCGAGAACAGCGCCCACAGCGCCGCGCCGACGCGTGCGATCCGGACCCGGTTCCGGCGGTCGCAGTAGAAGGACAACGGGACCTCGATGAAGATCACCGCCACCGTGGTGACCGCCACGAGGGCCAGGGCGCCGGCGTCCGACAGCCCGAAGTGGTCGCGGATGTCGGGCAGCAGCACGGCGAACGCGGTCCGGTCGAGCTCATCGACCGCGTTCAGGCCGAACAGCACCACCAGCGGGAAGATCGGGGCGCCCATCGTGATCGTCGACGGCCGCCACTCGTCGACGAGCCGGCCGAACCTGCCGCGCCGCCGGTCGACCTGGGTGGACGCCATGGCGGCAGACCATGGCACACGCCGGGGACCGGCGCTGGCCCGCTCAGCTGGTGACGCGCACGGAGTCGACCACCATCCGCGCCGGGAGGGCGGCGGGGTCGGGTGGCCCGGCGACCCCGCCGAGGGCCAGGTCGAGCACCACGTACATCGGCTCCTGCGGGATGCCGGGGCCGGTGTAGGTCCACCGGGTGACGCCGTCGACGAGCCACGTGATCCGGTCCGGCCGCCAGTCCACCGAGGCGGTGTGGAAGCCGGTCGAGGTGTCGGGCCCGGTGACGGCCTCGCCCTCGTCGACGCGGGTGGCCCCGTCCGTCGAGTGGAGGTGGAAGCGCCACCGGTCGGGCTCGTCGCCGTGGATCTCGACGACGTCGATCTCGGGGCGCGACGGGTACGAGAGCTTGCCGTCGCCCCGCCGGACCCCGGGGGCGAGCAGCCAGACCGCGGGCCACAGCCCCGCGCCGGCGTCGGCCCGGAACCGCACGTCGACCCGGCCGAACGTGAAGAGGAAGCCCGGGGCGGTCGTCCCGTCGACGGTCCTGGAGCCACCGGTCTGGACCCAACCGCTCGTGTGCTGCCGGGTCCCCGACCATGACGCCTCCTGGCAGGTGTCGGCACCGGCGGTCGCCGTCAGCACCAGGGTGCCGCCGCCGACCGTGACGGCCGACGGCCGGTACCACTGCTCCTCGGTGCTCGTGGCCCCGGCTGCGCACCGTGAGGCGAACCAGCGGTTCGGGTGCCACACGGCGCGGTCCAGCGTCGCCCCCGCGAAGTCCTCGGCGAGCAGGGTGCGGGGCGCCAGCTGGCAGCTCGTCGCCCCCAGGACCAGCGACGTGGCGACGGTGACGGCGAGCGCCCGGCCTGCCCACCCACGAACGATCGACCGGCGTGCCACCCACCCCTCGTCGGCCGCCCGGCCGGCGCCATGAGCGCTCCGGGCCGACGCCGGCGCGACGGCGATCGCGCGGGCGGCGTCGGTAGGGTCAGGCCGTCGACCATGGGTGGGGACGGGGACGGTGCGATGGACCGCAAGCGGGTGCTCGTCGGGCTGGTGGTGCTGGTCGTGCTGGCCGGGGGCCTCTGGTGGCTGCTGCGGCCGACGCCCGTCGCCGAGGGCGTGCTGTTCGTCGGCGACTCGGTGACCGTCCTCTCGCTCGACGACCTCAACGGCGACCTCGGCCGCAAGCACCCGGGCTACATCACGCGCTCCGGGTACCGGTCGAGCGACCTGCTGCCCCTCTTCGAGCAGGAGGTCGAGCGCCGGCAGGCGGCCGGCGAGCCGTTGCGGCAGGTCGCCCTCCTCGTCGGCTACAACGACGTCCTCCAAGACGACGTGGAGACGCCGTCGCTCGGCAAGGTGATGGCGCTGGCCGACCGCTTCGAGTGCGCGGTCTGGCTGCTCCTGCCACCGATCCCGATCCTGGAGCGTGAGACGGATCGCTGGAACGAGCGGGTCGTCGCCGCGGCACGGGCCCACCCGAACGTGCACGTGGTGGACACGTGGCGGCAGGAGGTCGTCGAGTCCGAGCCGCTCTCGCTGGTGGCGAAGGAGGACGGCGTCCACCCCAACGAGGCAGGCCGCCGGCGGCTCAACAAGGTGTACCAGGAGGCCATCGGCAGCGAGTGCTGATCAGCGCTCGACGTTCCGGGTAGCGCAGCACGATGTCCGCCGGAGGCCTTCCGTGATCCCCCTCAAGGACCTCAACCCGGCGTCGCGCCGTCCGGTCGTCACCGTGGCCGTCGTCCTGGCGTGCGCTGCGGTCTGGTTCCTCGTCCAGCAGGGCCAGCGCGGCGACGACGTCGTCCCCATCGAGCCGGCCGGTCAGCAGGTGGTGCTGCCCGCCGACCTCTCGTTCAACCTCGAGCGTGCGGCCGTGCCGTGCGAGGTGGTCCAGGGCGAGCCGCTCGACCTCGAGGAGGTCCGGGCCACCTTCGCGTCCGGTGACGACCAGGCGTGCGCCGGACCGCGCCAGTCCCCCGAGCTGTTCCCCTCGAAGGCGATCTGGGGTTCGGTGCTGGTCTCGATGTTCCTCCACGGCGGGCTGCTGCACCTGGGCGGCAACCTGCTGTACCTCTGGATCTTCGGCAACAACGTGGAGGACCGCCTCGGCCACGTCGCCTTCGCAGCCTTCTACCTGGTCGGGGGGGCCGTCGCGACGCTCGCCCACGTGGCCGTCAACGCCGATTCGACGGTGCCGCTCGTCGGCGCATCGGGCGCCATCGCCGCGGTCATGGGCGCCTACGCCGTCTGGTACCCGAACGCTCGCGTGCGCACGATCGTCCCCGTCTTCCTCGTGCTGTTCCTCGAGGTGCGGGCCAAGTGGCTGCTCGGCTTCTGGTTCGTCCTGCAGTTCTTCACCGGCAACGAGGGCGGTGTGGCGTGGGTGGCCCACGTCGGGGGGTTCGTGTTCGGCGTGGTCGCCGGCCTCGTGCTCGGACCGGGCCGGCGGCGCCGGCCGGAGCCGCTCCCACCGGTCCGGCGGCGCCGGGCCCGGGCCTGGGGCGGTTGACGCTCGGGAATGCCCGGCCGCTCCCATCGGTTCCAGGGTGGCAACCCCCACCTTGGAGGACCGTCGTGGAGATCGGGATCGACAGCTTCGCCGCCGTGGTCTCCGACCCCGTGACCGGCGAGGCCCTCAGCGCCCAGGACCGGTTGGCGAACCTCCTCGAGGAGATCGAGACCGCCGACCGGGCCGGCGTCGACTCGTTCGGCATCGGCGAGCACCATCGCAAGGAGTACCTCGACGCCGCGCCGTCGCTGATCCTCGCCGCCGCTGCCGCCCGCACCGAGCGGATCCGCCTCACGAGCGCCGTCACCGTGCTGAGCGCCGACGACCCGGTGCGCGTCTTCCAGCAGTACGCCACCCTCGACCTCCTGTCGCGGGGCCGGGCCGAGCTCGTGGTCGGGCGGGGGTCGTCGGTGGAGGCGTTCCCGCTCTTCGGGTACGACCTGGCGGACTACGACGACCTGTTCGCCGAGAAGCTCGACCTGCTGCTCGCGCTGCGGGAGCAGACGGAGGTCACGTGGTCGGGCCGGCACCGCCCGGCCCTCACCGGCCAGGGCGTCTTCCCCCGTCCCGTCCAGGACCCGCTCCCGGTGTGGCTCGGCGTCGGCGGCACGCCGCAGTCCTTCGCCCGGGCCGGCGTCCTCGGCCTGCCGCTCATGGTCGCCATCATCGGCGGCACGTTCGAGCGCTTCCGCCCCCTGGTCGACCTGTACCGGGAGGCCGGTCGGCAGGCCAGCCACGACCCCTCTGCGTTGCGGGTCGGCGTCCACGCCTTCGGCTTCGTGGCCGACACGACCGACGCCGCCATCGACGCCACCTGGCCGGGGTACCTCCGCCTCATGTCGACCATCGGCCGCGAGCGCGGCTGGTCGCCGCCGCACCGAGGCCAGTACGAGGCGGCCGCCGGCCCCGGCGGCGCCTACCTGATCGGCGACGTCGATGCCGTGGTCGCCAAGGCGCGCCACGTCGACGACGTGCTCGGCGGCGTCGACCGGCTCACGTTCCAGATGACGAACGTGCTGCTCCCCCACGACGCCATGCTCCGGAGCATCGAGCTGCTCGGCACCGAGGCCGCGCCTCGCATCCGGGCCGACGCCGCCGTGGCCGCTCGCTAGTTGTAGTGACCACGGACCTTGTTGACAGAGGTCCGAGATGACGTGAGCCCCCTGGGCGAGTGTGGAGCTGTCTAGGACCCACGCTCCCACCAGGAGGCTCGAGGTGCACGGTAACGCTCGGCTCACGCCGTTGGG
>DATAGR010000005.1:0-6055 GCA_036263575.1 Aquihabitans sp.
AGGGCTTCAGGTGCCGGTGCAGGTGCGCTTGTCCGGCGGTCGTGCGCCCCACGTAGCCCTCCTCGACGAGCAAGCTGAGCGCCGTGACGATGGCCTGCTGGTTGCCAGTGACCTCGCTCTTGATGGCGTTGCGGGTGAGCGTCTCTCCTACGTCCTCGAGGTGCCGGCTCACCTTCTCCATGAGATGGGTCGGGCGGAACGATGCGCCGTCACCAGTGACCGGCGCCGCCACCGTCATGGTGATCGCACCCTCGTCGGGGGTGACGGTGACCTCTGCGACGACCTGGCCGCGCCGGTAGGTGCCGGCGCGGTCCTTGCCGCAGGTGAGCTTGATCATGCCCTCGCCCTCGCGGGAGAACGGTCGCACCTGCGCCGTGATGTACTGCGCTCCGCCGATGGCTGCACGTTTGCGCTGCGACCCGATGGGCGACAGCGACCCGTCGTCGGCCTTGGTCATGTGGTCGATCACGACGACGGCCGGGCCGAGGCGGGCGATGGCGGTGGGTAGCCGTCGGAACCAGCGGGCGACGTCGTCGTCGTCGTTCGGTTTGGCGCCGTCGAGGGCGAGCGATTCGCCGGTGGAGTCGAGGACTACGAGGGTCGGCTGGCGGTCCCGTACGACGGCTTCTAGGTGGGCGCGGGCGGCGTCGCTGTAGGGCTCGTCGGGCGTGATGTAGGTGAAGTGCTCGACGATGACGGCGGGGTCGACGCCCATGTCGAGCAGTCGGGACACAACCGATGCGGCGTCGTCCTCGAGGTCGACGTACACCACGTTCCGGCCGTCGTTGACCTCCTCGGTGCATGCCCACTGGACGATGAGTGACTTGCCGTCGTTGGAGGCGCCGGCGATGCCGTTGACCTTGCCTGAGTACAGCAGCGCCTTGCCGTCGGTGCGGGTGAGCACGGTCGGTGTCGGTCGGGTGATGGTGCCGGCGAGGATCCCGGCGACGGTCTCACCGACGTTGGTGGGTGACCAGGAGTCGCCGAGCTCGTCGCTGGGAGCGACGGCGCTCGGATCCTTCTCGGGTGGGTCGGCGTAGCCGACGGTGCCGCGCGCGCGCTCGGCAGCGGCGAGCCGCTTGGCGGTGAGTGCGTGAACGGCCTCAGCGGACACGAGCGGCCTCCTTTGAGAGGCGACGGATCGCTCGAGCGGTGCCTTCCGGGTCGCCGTCGCCGTGGAGGGCGACGTAGACCTTCCACTTGTTGAGCCTCTGGCCTTTGCCGGCCGGGAGTCCGCATGCGTCGGACCACGCCACAGCGGGGCCGTGCGGGAAGCACTTGATGGAGAACTCGGAAGTGGCGTCGGGTCGCCGCCACAGTTCGACGGAGACGTGGTCGACCTTGTCGGTGCCGATGTACTCCCATCCGGCGGGTGTCAGAATTTCGGCCCAGGTCATTTCTGAGACGATGTCGGCGGGGCCGATGCCGCCGCCGACATCGTCCCGACTGCCTGCCCGTGGCGGTGTGGGCGGTGCCGGGGGCTTGGGCGTCGGTAGGGCTTCGAGGAGGTCGGATGCGCCGTAGCGGCCCTGTGGGCACCAGGGACGGGACGCCAGCCCTTCGGTGGGCCAGCCGGCGACGTCGACGAGGGTCACCCTGTTCGGCGTGATGCCCGGCTTTCGACGGGTGGTTCCGCAGGCCCTGAGCACCCGTGCTGCGTCGGGCTTATCGACGTGCCAGCCCCGCCGTCGACCGGCCTCCTCGAGTCGTTCCGCCCACGTCCCGATGAGTCCAGCGGGGTCGTCGTATACGGGCTCGTCGAGGAGCCACCAGGCGTGAAGGCCACCGCCGCTGTCGACCAGCATGGAAGGCGGCGGCAGCTCGGCCACGATGCTCATGGCGGCCGCACGATCCGGCGGCAAGGGCGAGCCGTCACCGCTTTGCTTGTGCGCTGGGCCGGCGACGTCGAGGTCGGCCGCCAGTGCCGTGACGGCGTAGGTCTGCGATCCGGAACCTCGCTTCCACGACCACCCCTCCCTTGATGCGGGGAGGGCTGTGTGGAGGATGTTGGTGCGGACATAGACGTTGCGCTCTTGGCGGTCGAGTTCCGCGGCACAGCTAGCGGCGGCATCGACCTCGTCGATGGGGAACGACCATGAAGCCCAGGGCGTCTTGCCGGCCCGCTTGCGTTCCGGGATCGGCGTGGACAGCACGAGGTGGCCCTCGTCGACACCGGCGGTGAGCATGTCGAGGTGGGCGCGGGTGCTCGGGTTCACGTAGGCGGCGCTCACGACGCGGCCTCCTCGGGCAGCCCGACCTCAGCCGCACACGCTTCACACACACCGAGACACACAACGACCACGGCGCCGACGTACCGGGCCGGCTTGCCGGCGGTGGTGATCGTGGTGGCGCCGATAACGGCGTCGGCCATGAGCTGGAACATCAGCGTGCCCTGCTGATGGCATCGATCACAGGTGTGCTCGAGCTTGTGGGCGTGGCGGAGGCTGTGGCGCTCGGCGCAGGCCGGGCACATGAGTCCGGCCACCGGGTGTGCAGCACATGCCAGGGCGGCGCTTCCACCGAAGACGTGCCGGCAGCGGAGCAGGGCGGGCGACTGGGCGGTCAGCCGCCTTTCGACGCTCCGGGCGATGCGCTCGATGTCGGGCAGGATGCCCTTGTCGAGGCGGATGATGGGGGTTTCGTCGGGGGCTTCTGAGGTATCCTGCCGGTGCGTGCCCACGCCTGCCGGCCGGCCCTTCTGGGGCCGGTCGTGCCGCGTCATGTCGCCTGCTTGATGTCGAGGGCGACGAGGTGGCCGCCACAGCCCACGTGCTCGAACCGACCGTCGTCGAGCCGCTTGAAGGGCAAGCTCATCGCGTGGATTCGACGGTCGTCGTGCTCGACGGTTCCGGTGGCGGCGCACTGGTTGCACCGGAGGAAGCTGGCCCGACGGTCACGCAGTTCGGCCTTGCGGGCGGCCTTCTTCTCACCCCAGCAGGGGGCATCGGGCTTGGCCGGGACGTAGGTGCTTGTGGGCGGTCTCACGCCGCCTCCCCGGGGGTGCTGCGGGCGAGGCGTCGGGCCTTGGCCGACTTGAGGGCCAGGCGCTGCATGTGGGCCTTGTAGGCGTGCTCAGCGCGGCGGCTGCGCTCCGCGGGGTCGAGGGTGCCGTCGGGGTCGACGACGTCCTCGAAGGACTCGCGGTAGGTGCGCCGGGCCGCGTCGGTGCGGGCGGTGCGGTCAGGTGTACGAGCCCACGATTCGTGGGCGGCGATGGACGCTCGGAGCTTGAGCTCGGCTTCGGACATGGGCACAGCGATCCCCTTAGGGGTTGCAGTGCGCCCGTCCCGGGGGTCGCAGCCTTGCGGCGGATGCGGCCTACGCCGCGGGGACCGAAGTTGTCAGTGACGCTGTTCTATCACGCCTTGTGCTAATCGCTGCGCAAGCCGAGGCGATCCATCCGCTCGAGGACGTCCGGCAGCCGGTGCATGTGGTCGCCTGCCCCACCGAACAACTCAGTGAGTACGACGGCGCGCGCCTCGGCCTTACTGCGGTCTACCGCCGAGATACCCTTTGCCGGCCACCGTCCGCTTGCCTGGAGCCGGACCGTTCCAACTGCCACCAAGAGGTCGTCATCCGACCAAAACATTGGGTCATTGACCTGCGGGCCCCATTCGGTCGGCACGATCCGTTCGATGTAGTACGGCGCGCGACCCTTTTCACGGGCTCGTCGCTTCAATTCGGTTGCAGCCAGGCTCCAGTGATGGGCGTTGCCGCATGGCGCGTACAGGATCTCGCAGAACCAGTTGCGATCTTGTGGCGGAGTGAGCGGTAGCAGCATCGGCACGGAGCCCGGGGGGAACGGTCCACTTTGGAGTGGCAAAGCGGGGAGCCACGCAAGGCCGGGCGGGGTTGTCACCACGTTCCCGATGAGTTCGCCGCAGCGACGCTTCGCACCGCCGAGGCCGCAGCGGACTGGCAGGACCACCGGGGCCGTGTCGACCGCGATCCCGTTAAGCGCGTCCATCAAGGGACGCAGAACATCTTCGAGGTGGTCGCTCACACTCGGTCTCCGATGTGGATCCGGCGGGCGGCGTCCTGGGCGCGTTCCATGGCGGCGGAGCGGCCGTAGCGGTGAGCCATCTCGGTCGACGACCAGCCGGCCAGGTACATGAGGTCCCCTTCGGCGCCACCTTCGGCCCGGAACAGGTGCGCCCAGGTGTGGCGGAAGCGGTGTGGGTTGATGTGCGGCACGCCGGCGAGGTCGCAGCGGCGGTTGAGCATTTGAGCGATGCCGGAGTCGCCCAGGGCGCCTTTTGGGCCGAGCCACATCGCTGGCAGCTTGGCGTAGCGGTGCTCGGATCGGCGCCGGAAGTACCTCGACATCGCCTCGCCGGTCGACAGCGACAGCGGGACGGTGCGGGGGCCGGACTTACCGTCCAGCAGGAGAAGGTCGTTGCGGCGGTCCCAGTCGGCGGACCGTAGGGCGGTGAGCTCGCCGCGGCGGGCGCCGGTGTCGATCATGGTGCGGAGGATGGCGAGGTCGCGGCAGTCGGTGAAGTCGGAGCGGTCGACACAGGTGGCGATGACGGCGCGCACGTCGTCGAGCGACACCAGCGGCACCGGGGCGTCCTTGTCGCCGGTGGGGGAGTCGGAGCGGTCGAAGGGGTTGTCGACGCCTTCCTCTTTCGACCACCACGAGAAGAACGGCCGCAGGTTGGCGTAGAGGATCCTGCGGGTGGCCGGCTCGAGGAGCTTGGCGACGTGCTCGCCGGTGTCGGGATCTCGGACCATGACCGGGCGGCCGTTGCGCATGGTCGGGACCTCGAGCAGGTGGTCGGTCCAGGCGTTGATGGTTCGGTAGTCGACTGCCGACGGGTCAGCCGGCAGGCCGGTGCTCAGCGCCCACCGCCAGAAGTTGAGGAAGCTCTTGCGGTAGACGTCGACCGTGCCAGGCTTGCGGCCGCGGCGGGCGAGGGAGCGTCGGAAGTCGGCCCAGGCGTCCTCTATGGCGGGCGGTAGCTCGTCGGCTGGGGGCATCGGCGCTCGTCTCGTCTGGTCGAATCTCCTGCTTTACAAGCGTAGTGCTACGGGGCTAAGTTGCCAAGCACCAACCGGAACCCCATACAGCGCAGGGTTTCGACCTGGGGCCGTAGCTCAATGGTCAGAGCAAGGGACTCATAATCCTCAGGTTGCGGGTTCGATTCCCGCCGGCCCCACCGCACCCCGGACCGTCGACGCCGCGCAACGCGTGGCCCTCGCCCGTGACCGGGCTGGGAGGATGGCGGCCGTGGACGACGCAGCCCCGCCGACCGACGCCGACCGGCGGCCGACCCTCGTCCGCGACATCGTCCGGCTGCGCCCTGGCTCGGAGGCCGACGTGGCGCCGTTGCACGCCGTCCTCGCGGGGCCCGGGGTCGTGGCGTGGTGGGGCGAGCCGCAGTCGGCCGAGCAGATCCGCCTCGACCTGGCCGGCGAGGACGAGACGGTCCTGCTGGTGATCGAGGTCGACGGCGAGGTCGTGGGCGGCATCCAGTACAGCCAGGAGCTCGACCCGATGTACCGCCACGCCGGCATCGACATCTTCCTCGACGAGCGGGCCAGCGGTCGCGGCGTGGGGCGCGAGGCGGTCGCCCTGCTGGCCCGCCACCTCGTCGAGCGGCTCGGCCACCACCGGCTCACCATGGACCCGGCGGCCGACAACGAGCGGGCCATCCGCTGCTACGCGTCGGTCGGCTTCCGGCCGGTGGGCCGGCTGCGCGCCTACGAGCGGACGCTCGACGGCACGTTCCGGGACGGGCTGCTCATGGACCTGCTGGCCGACGAGCTGGTGGACGCCCCGCCGAGGCCGTCGCCGTCACCGACCCCCGACCGGACGCCGGGCTGAGCGGCGACGCTCACCGGTCATCGATCAGGAGCTGCAGGACAGCATGGAGCACCCCACGCGGGTGCGGGCCCACTCGGGGCGCTTGGCCGCGAAGCGCTCGCGGCCGGGCTGGTCGTCGTAGGGGCGGCGCAACACGTCGAGCAGCTCGTGGATGAGCGAGTCGTCGCCCCCCTCGCTGGCGTCGATGGCCTCCTGGGCGAGGTAGTTCCGCAGCACGAAGCGCGGGTT
>DATAGR010000006.1:0-5710 GCA_036263575.1 Aquihabitans sp.
CGAGGTCGGCCCGACCGAGGCCGGCGGCAAGGACGTCGCGCCCCCCGGGGGCGGCGAGGCGCAGGGCTCTCAGCACCAGCACGGTCCGCTTCCCCTCCCGGAGGTCGTCGAGGCGGCTCTTGCCGGTCACGGCCGGGTCACCGAACGTCCCGAGGACGTCGTCGCGCATCTGGAAGGCGAGGCCGACCGCGTCGCCGTAGGTCCCGAGGGCGGCGACCACCTCAGGGGTGGCCCCGCCGTCGGCCAGGGCCGCACCGAGCAGGAGGGGGCGGGTGACGGTGTAGCGGGCCGACTTCAGCAGTGCGACGCGACGAGCCAGCGCCTCGGCGGCGCCGGGGTCGGCGGCCAGGGTCAGGTCGAGGTACTGGCCGGCGATCACCTCCCGCCGCAGCTCGGTGAACACGTCCCGGGCGCGGGCGATGGCGTCGACCGACGAGGGCCCGGCCTCGAAGAGCTCGTCGGCCCACACGAAGGCGAGGTCGCCGGCGAGCATCGCCGCGCTGAACCCGAACCACTCGCTGTCGCCGGCGCAGCCGCCCGCCCGGTGGGCCTCGGCCATGCTCACGTAGGCGCTGGGCCGGCCCCGCCGGGTGACCGAGCGGTCCATGAGGTCGTCGTGGATGAGGGCGAAGGTGTGGAGCAGCTCCACCGCGGCGGCGGCCGGCAGGACCGAGCCGTCGTCGGCCGCGCCGGTGGCCCGGTGCCCCCAGTAGGCGAACGCCGGCCGCAGCCTCTTGCCGCCGGCGTCGACGAGCGCCTGGACCTCGTCGGCCATCGCCGCCAGGGCGGGGTCGACGTCCTCGAGCTCGGCCGCCTTCGCCTGCAGGAACCGGCCCAGCACGTCGGCCACCGGGCCGCGCACCGGGGCGAAGGGGTCGTCGCCGTCCCACTCCGCCGCCGGGTCGACCAGGCGGAGCACGGGCGGCGCACCCGGCACGACGTCGGCGAGGTCGGGGAGCTCGATGGCGGCGTCGAGCAGCCCGCCGCCGGCCTCCGGGCTCCGCAACCGGTCGAGGGGGACGATGCCGGCCTCGTGGAGCTGGGTCACCTGCTCGACGCACCACGGGCTGAGGGTCTCGGGCTCGAGCCGGGCCCGCGCCACCAGGTCGTCCCAGGCGACCCAGCGGTGGTCGCCCACCTCGTCCGGTTCGGGGTCGACGTCGCCGTCCACCAGGGCGAACAGCACGGGGCACAGCTCGTGCTCGACCGTGCCGTCGACCATGGCGGCCCGGTACGCGAAGTCGGCCAGGGCGACCTCGAGGGCGAGCGGTTCGATGCCGAGCTCCTCGCGCAGGCGGCGCACGACCGCCTCACGCAGGCTCTCGCCCAGCTGCGGGTGCCCGCAGCAGCCGTTGGTCCACCACCCGGGCCAGGTCACCTTCTCGGCCGACCGGCGGGTCAGCAGCACGGCGCCGTCGGCGCGCGCCAGGTGGCAGGAGAACGCCAGGTGGAGGGGCGTGTCGCGGTCGTGGACCTGCCCCTTCGGGACCGTGCCCGAGGGCCGGCCGCGAGCATCGACCAGCACGACGTGCTCCACCGAGGGCGGGCGGGCGGGCAGCAGGCCGGAGGGCTCAGCGGCGACGGTCACCGGCCGACCTCCGAGCGGGACGTGTCGCCCAGGCGGGGTGATCACCCATGCCGGAACGCTACCGGCGCCTCGCCCAACTCCACCCCTCCGAGGGACACGACCCGCGTCTGGCGAGGCGGTCCCTGGGAAGTGCCCGGCGATCGCAGCAGCCACGTCACCAGACGCCATCGCCCCCGCCACGCCGGCGGCCGTCGCCCGCCCCGCGAGCCGCGCGCCCGAGCGCGCCCTCGGCGCCGTGGTGGCCGTGTTCGCGGGGGCGAGCCTGTGGCTCTACGGCCGCGCCATCGCCGACGAGGAGGCGATGGCGTCGGCGGCGATGGCCAACGCGGCGGCGATCGACCGGGCCGAGCGGGCCCTCGGCCTCGATGCCGTGACCGACCTGGGGTCGTCGGGCCTGTCCCGGGGCGTCGTCGGCGACGCGTTCGCCGGCGCCTACGCCCTCGGCTACTGGCCGTTCCTGGTGCTCGCCGCCGTGGTGGCGTGGCGCCGCAGCCGACCGGCCTTCTGGCGCTTCGCCGTCGCCATGGCGACCTCGGGCCTGGTCGGCGTGGCGGTGATGGCGGCGTACCCCGTGGCGCCGCCGCGCCTCACCGGCATGGTCGACGTGGTGGCGGGGTCGCCGTGGCGCCCGGTCGCCCACCCGGACGGCGTGTTCAACCCCTACGGCGCCATGCCGAGCTTCCACGTCGGGTGGTCGATCGTGGCCGGGGCCGCGCTGGCCGCTGCGGCGAGCGGTCGTCGGGCGCGGGTCGGAGCCTGGCTCCAGCCCGTCGTGATGGGCGTGGCCGTCGTGGTGACGGCCAACCACTGGGCCCTCGACGTGGTGGCGGGCGGTGCCCTCGCCGTCGCCGCCTGGTGCACGGCACCGGCGCTGCTCCGCCTCGTCGCCCGCCATCGGGCCGCCGCGGCGGCGACGTCGACCGGTGCCCGGTCCGCGGCCGCCGCGTCCGGTGCCGCCGCGACCGGGCGGGGCCGGCCGGGGCCGAGGCCCACGGGCCGGCCGTCGCCGGCCCCGTCAGCCGGGTAGTCGGTCCCGCCGGCGGGCGAGCACCCGCTGCACCCGCGCCCGGTTGTAGCGCTGGATGGCGATGAAGGGCAGGTTGACCAGGACGCCGTAGGCGACCATGAGGGCCACGCCCACCGGCGGGTTCCACAGCACGAAGAGCGGCAGGCAGGTGAGGCTGAGCCAGTGGCCGCGCTCGGCCCGCCGGGTCTCGGCCGCGAAGCGCTCGAGGCCCTCGGCCCGCCCGCCGGGGAGCGACCGCTTGCTGAGGCCGTCGCGGAACAGGGCGCCGGCCTCGGGCAGGCGGTCCTTCCACCGCCGGATCCCGAGCCGCTCGTAGAGCCGGCCACCGCGCTCGACGGCGCGCAGCCGAAGCAGGGGACCGTCACGCTGGAGCCGGTCGAGCGGCAGGCGGTGCGCGACGTAGCCGCTGCCGGCGTGGGCCACCGCCCAGAGCGCCACGTTGGCGGCGAGGATCGCGAGGTTCGACAGCTCGACGACGGGCACGGCGATCAGGGCCGCGTCGGCGCCACGTCGAGGTCCCGACCCCGCCACCGCACCCGACGGCGCACGACCCGCCGCACCACCGACCAGGCGAAGAGGACGACGAACGCGAGGAGCGGGACCGGGAAGATCGCCCACGCCCACCACCGGAACGACCCGATGCGCCCCAGGACCGACCGCAGGTGCGCAGCGACGGCCGCCCAGCCCGCCGCCGGCCAGGCGACCTCTGACCACGACGGCGCCCCGGAGGCCACCTCGACGAGGGCGACGGCGACCGCGGCGGTGGCGGCCACCCAGGCCGCCGCCCCCACGGTCGGCACCGGTGCGGCGAGGCGGGCGCCGCCCGAGAGGTTCTTGACCCACCCCTCGGCGAGCTGGCGCAGGCCGGCCGGGTACATGCGGAACGTGATGGCCGTGCCGCCGGCGAGGGCCCGCACCGGCAGCTCGAGCCGGCGGTAGGCCCGGGCGAGGTGGATGTCCTCGACGACCTCGCCGGCCACGGTGGCGTGGCCGCCGACGCGCCGGTAGGCCTGCGCCGTCGTGAGCAGGCACGGCCCGAACGCCACCCGGACGTCCCGTCCCGGCCCGGGCACGAACGCGCCGCTGGCCATCATGGCGACGACGTTCGGGTACGCCGAGAGCTGCTCGTGGGCGCGCTCGGCCCGGTGGTGGGGCTGCACGGACAGCAGGCCGTCGCCCGCCAGGCGGTCGTGGGCGGCGAGCAGGCGGTCGAGGCCGCCGGCGCCCAGCTCGGTGTCGGCGTCGAGGAACACGAGGGTCTCGCCCTCGGCCGCGCCGGCACCGAGGTGGCACGCCCACGGCTTGCCGGCCCAGCCGGGCGGCGGTGGCGGCGCGGCGATCACCCGCGCCCCGCCCGCCGCGGCCACCTCCGAGGTGCGGTCGGTGGACCCGTCGTCGACCACGACCACCTCGACGGTCCGACCGGTCGAGGCGGCGATCGACCCCAGGAGCACCGGGAGCTGCGCCTCCTCGTCGCGGGCGGGGACGACGATGGACACCGACCGGCTCGGCACCGCGGCGCGGGCGACGGCGCCGGGTACGCGCAGGCGAGCCACGAGGAGCACGCCGGCCAGCAGCCCGCAGGCCACGAGCAGGGCGGTGGCGCTCACGCGGGGCCGGCCACCGGGCGCTCCCGGCCTGGCACCATGCGCCGATGGACCTGGATCACCTCCGCACCGTACGCCTCCGCCGCGAGGGCGCGGTCGCGATCGTGACGCTGGATCGGCCCGAGCGGCTCAACGCGTGGACCGGCCGCATGCACACCGAGTACCGGGCCGTGTTCGCGCACCTCGAGGCCGATCCCGCCGTCCGGGCCGCGGTCGTCACGGGGGCCGGCCGGGCGTTCTGCGCCGGCGCCGACACCGCGGCCCTGGAGGGCAACGCCACCGCCGGGACCTACGACCCCGGCACGCCCGACGACCTGGCGACGCCGGGCCACGGCGTGCGCCGCGAGTACGACCACCCCTTCGCCTGGCACCTCGGCCTCCGGTTCCCGGTCGTGGCCGCGATCAACGGCCCGGCGGCCGGGGTGGGCCTGGTGCTGGCCTGCTGCTGCGACCTCCGGTTCGCCGATGCGGGCGCCAAGCTCACCACCTCCGCCGCGCGCCTCGGGCTCCCCGCCGAGTACGGCCTGTCGTGGCTCCTCCCCCGCCTGGTCGGCACCGGGCACGCCGCCGACCTGCTGATCTCGAGCCGGGTGGTGCTCGCCGAGGAGGCGGCCGCCATGGGGCTGGTGAACCGGGTGGTGCCGACCGGCGGCGCGCTCCCGGCCGCGCTGGAGTGGGCCGAGGCGGTCGCGACGGAGGTCTCGCCGGCGTCGGCGGCCATGGCCAAGGCCCAGCTCTACGCCGACCTGCACCGCGACCTGGGCACGGCCGTGGTCGCCTCGGAGCGGCTGCTGCGCGACGCCGTCGCCGGCGACGACCACCGCGAGGGCGTGCGTGCCTGGCTGGCGAAGCGGGCTCCCGCCTTCGCCGACCTGCCCGCCGGTCCGCCGAGCGCGAAGCTCCGCCCATGACCGACGCCGCCACCGACCGCCCGGAGCTGGACCTCTCCGGTTGGGCCCGCCCGTTCGTCGTGGTGGCCGCGCTGGTGGCGGCCATGTGGGCCGTGGAGCTGGTCGACCTCCTCCCCGGGACCCGCTTCGACACCTGGGGCATCCGGCCCCGGCAGGCCGAGGGCCTCGTCGGCGTCGGCGCCGCACCGTTCCTGCACGACGGCCTCCCCCACCTCGTCAGCAACACGATCCCGTTCCTGGTGCTCGGCGGGGCGATCGCCGCCAGCGGGATCGTGCGTTGGGTCCAGGTCACGCTCCTCGTCGCCGCGGTCTGCGGCGTCGGCACGTGGCTGGTCGGTCCCGGGGGAACCACCCACATCGGCGCGAGCGGCATCGTCTTCGGCTACCTGACCTACCTGCTGGCCCGAGGCCTCTTCGAGCACCGGGCCGCCTACCTGCTCGTCGGCGCGCTGGCCCTGTTCCTCTACGGCGGCGTGCTCTGGGGCCTGCTGCCCCGACCAGGGGTGTCGTGGCAGGGCCACGCCTTCGGGGCGCTCGGCGGCGTCGTGGCGGCCCGGCTGCTCCACGCCGGCGCCGG
>DATAGR010000007.1:0-5993 GCA_036263575.1 Aquihabitans sp.
TGGGTGACGGCCACCGCTGCGCCCTGCACCTCGCTCTTCAAGCCGGTGCGGGTGCACGAGCCCGTCGAGCTCGGCCCCGACCCCACGAACCGCTTCGACGACGAGACGGTCTGGTGGCGCCACGAGCGCCTCCACCGCCTCGCCCTGCACGACCACGCGGCCTCGACGGCCCGGTTCGTCGCCGAGCGCGACCGCCTCGAGGCGACCTGGCTCGATGCCCCGCCCGCCACCCTCGAGGCCTTCGCCCAGGCCGAGGAGGCCGAGGCCGCCTGGCTCGCCGACCTGCGCGCCGCCCGGCTGCCGGACCGGCGGCCGCGCTGGCTGCGGACGCGGTGGGACGGTCTCGACGAGGCGGCGGCGATCGCGGTCACCGAGACCCGGGCGCCGGCAGCGGCGGTCGGGGCGTGACGAGCGGCCACGTCGTCGTCGTGGGCGCCGGCCTGGCCGGGTTGGCCGCGGCCCGTCGGCTGGTGGCGGGCGGCGCCGAGGTGACCGTCCTCGAGGCACGCGATCGCGTCGGCGGCCGGACCGAGGGCGGGCGCACCGCCGACGGCACCCCGGTCGAGCTCGGCGGCCAGTGGGTCGGCCCCACCCAGAACCGGATGTACGAGCTCATCGGCGAGCTGGGGCTGACCACGTTCCCGACGTGGAACGAGGGCGAGCTGGTCGTCCAACTCGGCGGGCGCAGCAGCCGGATGGCGTCGACCCGTGGCGCCGCGCCCAAGCTCGGGCCGTTCGCCCTGGCCGACCTGGCCCAGGGCATGGCCCGCTTCGGGCGGGCCGCGTCGAAGGTGTCGCTCACCGAGCCGTGGCGCACCGATGGCGCCGCCGTGCTCGACGGCCAGACGTTCGAGACCTGGATCCGCCGCACCCTGCGCACCACCACCGGGCGGGCCTACTTCCGCGTCGCCTGCGAGGCGGTGTTCTCGGCGTCGCCGTCGGACCTCTCGGCGCTCCACGCCCTGTTCTACGCCCACTCGGGCACCGACCTGGAGACGCTGCTCTCGGTCGAGGGCGGCGCCCAACAGGACCGCGTCGTCGGCGGTTCGGTGCTCGTGGCCGAGGCCATGGCGGAGGCCCTCGGCCCACGCGTCCACCTCGGCCGGGCCGTCCGGCGCGTGGCCCAGGACGACCACGGCGTCCGGGTGGCCACGCGCGACGGCGAGGTCGTGGCCGCCGACCGCGTGATCGTGACCCTGCCGCCCACCCTGGCCGGTCGCCTCGAGTACGGCCCCGCCCTGCCGTCGTGGCGGGACCAGCTGACCCAGCGCCTGCCCGCGGGCTCGGTCATCAAGCTGTGCGCCGTGTACCCCGAGCCGTTCTGGCGCGAGGACGGCCTCAACGGCCAGGCCGCCTCGGACCAGGGCCCGGTCAAGGTCACGTTCGACAACACGCCGCCGGCGGGCACGCCGGGGGTCCTGATGGGCTTCATGGAGGCCGACGACGGCCGCGAGTGGGCCCGCCGCCCGCTCGCCGAGCGGCGCCAGGCGGCCCTCGACTGCTTCGTCAGGTACTTCGGCCCCCGGGCGGCGACGCCGCTCGAGTACCTCGAGCGCGACTGGATGGCCGAGGAGCACAGCCGAGGCTGCTACGGCGCCCACTTCACGCCGGGCGTGTGGACCGCGTACGGCCACGCGCTGCGCACGCCGGTGGGCCGCATCCACTGGGCCGGCGCCGAGTGCTCGCCGGTCTGGAACGGCTACATGGAGGGCGCCGTCCGATCGGGTGAGTCCACCGCCGGGGACGTGCTGGCCCGGCTCGGCTGACCCCTCCGACGTCCGTTCTCGGCGGTTGCGCCAGATTGCGTGACAGATCACCGACGTAGTAGCGAAAGGGCGTCTTTCCGGCGGTTCGCGCGCCCCGGGACGCCGCGATCGCGGCGTCCGGGCCTCGCTGGAGGGCTCCTGATCACCCGACCCGCGTAAGGATCCACGGTGCACCTGCTCGCAGCCGAAGGCGGCTACCAGCTGTTCGACCTCGGAGGGACCGACAAGGCCCTCCTCTACCTGTCGCTCCTGGTGGCGGTGGTCGGCCTGGCCATCAGCTACGTGCTGACGAAGGGCGTCATCGCCTCCGACGACGGCACCCCGGCCATGCAGAAGATCGCCACGGCCATCCAAGAGGGCGCCATGGCCTACATCACGCGGCAGTTCCGCACCATCGGGCTCATCGTGATCCCGCTGGCCGTCGTGGTGTTCCTGACCTCGGCGGAGATCCTCCGCAACGACGAGAGCGTGGCGCTCAGCTTCTTCGAGTCCGGCCTGTTCCGGACGCTCGCCTTCATCGTCGGCGGCGTGTTCTCCGGCGCCATCGGCTTCCTCGGCATGTGGCTCGCCACCCGCGGCAACATCCGCACCACGGCCGCCGCCACGCGCAGCGACTTCCCGGGCGCCCTCAAGGTCGCCATCCGCACCGGCGGCGCCGTCGGCCTGGCGACCGCCGGCCTCGGCCTGCTCGGCGCCGTGCTGATCATCCTGATCTTCCAGAACACCAGCTCGGCGATCCTCGTCGGCTTCGGGTTCGGCGGCTCGCTCCTCGCCCTGTTCCTGCGCGTCGGCGGTGGCATCTTCACCAAGGCGGCCGACGTCGGCGCCGACCTCGTCGGCAAGGTCGAGGCCGGCATCCCCGAGGACGACCCCCGCAACCCGGCCACCATCGCCGACAACGTCGGCGACAACGTCGGCGACTGCGCCGGCATGGCCTCCGACCTCTTCGAGAGCTTCGGCGTCACCCTCGTCGCCTCGATCATCCTCGGCGTCAGCGCCTTCAACGCCATCGGCGTCGGGCAGGAGGATGCCGCCCGTGGCCTGGTGTTCCCCGTGGCCGTCATGGCCGTCGGCCTGCTCGCCTCGGCCATCGGCATCTTCCTGGTGCGGGCCCGCCCCGGCGACACCGACGCCCTGAAGTGCATCAACCGCGGCATCGCGGTCGCCCAGGCCATCTCGGTGGTCGGCGCCGCCGCCCTCGCCTTCCTCTACGTCGGCTCGCCCGACGCCGTCGACGGCGGCGAGCTCGACGTCAGCTCGCCCGGCGCCCGCATGTTCGGCGCCGTGCTGGTGGGCGTGGCCCTCGGCTACGCCGCCTCCAAGATCACCGCCTACTACACGTCGACCACCACCAAGCCGGTCCAGGACATCGCCAAGGCCACCCGCACCGGCCCGGCCACCACCGTGCTGGAGGGCATCAGCTCGGGCCTCGAGTCCGCCGTGTTCGCCCTCATCGCCGTGGCCGTCGCCATCGGCGGCGCCATCGCCCTGGGCGGCGGCAGCTTCAAGTTCTCCGTCTACCTCGTGGCGCTGGCCGGCATCGGCATGCTCTCCACCACCGGCATCATCGTGGCCGAGGACACCTTCGGCCCCGTGGCCGACAACGCCGCCGGCATCGCCGAGATGTCCGGCGACTTCCAGGGCGAGCCGGAGCGCATCATGGTGTCGCTCGACGCCGTCGGCAACACCACCAAGGCCGTCACCAAGGGCTTCGCCATCGGCTCGGCCGTGATCGCCGCCGTGGCCCTCTTCGCCTCCTACGGCGAGACGATCTTCGAGCAGCTCGGCAGCGACGGCCGCGAGGACACGTCGTTCGTCATCAACGTGGCCGACCCCAAGGTCTTCATCGGCCTGCTCGTCGGCGGCTCGATCGCCTTCATCTTCTCCTCGCTCGCCATCCGGGCCGTGTCCCGGACCGCCGGCGTGGTCGTCCAGGAGGTCCGCCGCCAGTTCGCCGACGGCAAGATCATGGCCGGGACCAAGGACCCCGACTACGGCCCCGCCATCGACATCTGCACCAGCGCCTCGCTCCGCGAGCTGGCCACGCCGGCCATCATCGCCGTGCTGGCGCCGGTGATCATCGGCTTCGGCCTCGGCCCCATCTCGCTCGGCGCCTTCCTCGCCAGCGTGATCGTCGTCGGCCAGCTCATGGCCAACTTCCTCAGCAACTCCGGCGGCGCGTGGGACAACGCCAAGAAGTACATCGAGGACGGCGCCGAGGGCGGCAAGGGCTCGGAGAACCACAAGGCCGCCGTGATCGGCGACACCGTCGGCGACCCGTTCAAGGACACCGCCGGCCCGGCCCTGAACCCGCTCATCAAGGTGATGAACCTGGTGTCGCTGCTCATCCTCCCGGCGATCATCAAGGTCTACGACAACGACAAGCTCCTCGAGCTCAAGCAGTCGCCCGAGGCCGCCGCCATCGTGATCGCCGTCATCGCCGGCCTCGTGGTGGCCGGGGCCATCACCTTCTCGAAGCGCACCGGCGACAAGATGGCCGCCGACGCCGCCATCTGACCCACCCGCCGGGTCGCACCGGCACCGACCACGCGACGGCGTGCGCCTCCCCCACCCGGGGCCGGGGCGCACGCCGTCGCCGCGCCCGAGGGCGGTTCTGTGCGCCCACCGCGCACGACTGCCCTCCTGTACGCCGTGGCCCGGACCGCGCCAGGGACGAGGGCAGTCGTGTGCGCTCAGCGCGAACTCCTGACCTCGAGTCGTCGTTCGGCTCGGCGTCAGCGGACGCGCAGGACGACGGCGAGGTTCCACGTGGCGACCTCGCGCAGGCCGGGGATGCGCACCAGGGGGCGGGTCCACGACGGGTAGTAGCGGGGGAAGGCGTCGACCAGGTCGATGTCGGGGCAGGCCTCGGCCCAGCGCAGCACCTGGGCCACGTGGACGGCGTGGAGCGACTCGCCGAAGCGGTTCTTGGCCGGGCCCTCGGGGTGCGTCCGGTCGAAGCGCTCGAGCGCCCGCTCGCCACCCAGCCAGTGCCACGGCGAGGTCTCGTGGCCGCCCCACGGCGAGAGCCAGTTGGTGACCCCGACGAACACGATCCCGCCGGGGCGCGTCACGCGCGCCAGCTCGGCGAGGAAGGCCCACGGGTTGGGCACGTGCTCCAGCACGTTGAACGTGCACGCGGCGTCGAGGCGGCCGGAGCCGATGGGGAGGCGCTGGCCGTCGCCGGCGACGGCCAGCTCCGGCACCCGGCCGTGGAGCTCGAGCTCGTCGACGTAGGCGTCGAGGGTGAACGCCGAGGCCCCGGCGGCGCGCAGGGCGGCCGCCGTGTAGCCGGGCCCGCCACCGATGTCGAGGACGGTGGCGCCCTCGAGCGGCAGGTGGTCGGCGAGGAGGGCGGCGGAGTCCTCGGCGAGCATCGTGTAGTAGCGGGCCGGGTCGGTCTGCTCGTAGCGGAAGTCGGCCAGGAGCCGGTAGGTGCGCTTGAGGTCTCGGCGCAGCGGCGGCCGGTCGGTGGCGGTCATCGGGCGAACGCCGGGGTCGGGTCCCCGGTGGCGGAGCGGAGCCCCTTCGCCAGCGGGGCGAGGAGGGCGTGGGCCAGCGCCGCCACGGCGACGGAGATGGGGACGGCCAGCGCGACCAGCACCAGGTACGGGGGGTGGGCGCCGTCGTCGGCGAGGAGGCGGTCGAGGACCAGCAGGACCGGGATGTGCCAGAGGTACACGTGGAAGCTCCGTTCGCCGAGCCACTGGGCGGGCGCCGAGCCGAGGGCGGTGCGGATGGCGCTGCGCCGCCCGTCGGGGAACACGAACGCGGCGACCAGCAGGAAGGCGGCGAGGTCGTTCGTGCCCCGACGCAGGACGGACTGCCACAGCGGGATCGGCTCGGTGATGTTCACGGCCTCGACCTCCAGCTGGGCCGACCCGACGAGCGCCAGGGCGCCGAGGGCCAGGCCCACGCACCAGGCCGCGCTGAGCTGCGGCCGCCGGTTGCCGGGCACGCCGGCCGGGCGGCAGACGTCGACCACGGCGAGGCCGAGGCCGAGGGCGAACGTGGTGAGGTACGCGAACGGCCACGTGAAGCCGACGGCGTACCCGCCGGTGTAGAGGGCAGCCAGGAACAGGAACCCGATGACGGCGTACAGGGCGAGGAAGCGCAGGGCGAGCTGCTCGGGGAAGCGGCCGGCGCCCACGAACCGCCGCGAGAGGCGGTCGTGGATCGGCAGCAGGAGGTAGAAGCCGGCCTCGACCTGCAGGCACCAGACGTGGG
>DATAGR010000008.1:0-1636 GCA_036263575.1 Aquihabitans sp.
GTGGTGGCCGAGCCGGACCGGATCGCCGACGGGCTCCTCGGCCGGTACGGCGACCTCGTCGACCGGCTCAGCTTCTACACGCCGTACCAGACGGCCGCCGAGCTGCTCACCGACACGGTGGCCCGCCTCAAGGCCGCCTGAGCGCGCTCAGGCCTCGACGCCGTCGAGGAGGGCGAGGATCTCGTCGCCGTAGCGATCGAGCTTGGTGGGGCCGATGCCGTCGCACGCCAGCAGGCCGGCCGCGTCGGTGGGGCGGGCCAGGGCGATGCCGCGCAGGTGGGCGTCGCTGAGGACGGTGTAGGCGGGCTTGCCGGTGCGGCGGGCCTCGTCGGTGCGCCAGGTCCGCAGCGCCGCCTCGGCGGCCGCCGCCGCGCCCCACAGCTCGGTGGGCGCGACCAGCGGCGCCTTGCGGCCGCCCTGCTCGACCCGCTCGCCGAAGCGCACGGTGAGGGTGCCGCCGGTGGCCAGCCGGACGCAGGCGCTGCGCCCGTCGACGGACTCGACGGCGCCCTCGTAGCCGCCGAGCAGCTTCACGACCACGCCCTGGCCGGCCTCGATGCCGTCGACGGCGACCGCCGCGGCGCGGCCCTTGCCGGGCTTCTTGAAGAGCGGCTCGACGTCGGCGGCCCGTGTGCGCTCGGCGCCCAGGCGGGGGGCCGGCCGCTTGGGGGCGGTGCCGGCCAGCTCGGCGAGGAACGGTGACGGGCGCGACCGGTCGGCCAGGACGGCGACCCGGTGGCGGCCACGGGTGATGCCGACGTGGAGGACCCGCCGCTCCTCCTCGACGTCGTCGCTGAGGCGGTGCGGCACCACGCCGTCGGCCACGCCGAACACCAGCACGCGGTCCCACTCCCGGCCCTTCACCCGGTGGATGGTGGAGAGGGTGATCCCCTCGGGATCGGCCTCGCGGCCGAACACCTTCCGCAGCCACGGCTCGAACCCGGCGGGGTCGGGGTGGAGGTCGGCCACGCCGAGCAGCCCCTCGAGGTCGTCCAGGTGGCTCGACCCCTGGCCGCCGCCGGTCTGGTCGAGCATGCCCATGGCCGTCCCGAGCCCGACGTCGTCGCGCACGACCTCCAGGACGTCGCGCGTGGTGCCGGCGCGAGCGGCGTCCACCACCGCGGCGAGGTCGTCGGCCAGGCGCAGCACCTTGGCCGCCTCCTTGTCGGGCACCTGGTCGGCCACCCCGCGCAGCGCCTTCGGCGACCACGTGCTCCGCCGCTCGAGGCGGTCCGGGAACCACTGGGGCAGCCCGCGGGTTGGGCGGCGCATGACCTCGACGATGTCCCGCGGGTCGATGGCGTCGCCGGCCACGCCGATCCGGAGGTAGGCCAGGGCGGCGCGCATGCCGGTCCGCTCGAGCACCTCCGGCCGGAGGACCGAGTCGAGGGGCAGCCCGGCCTCGGCCAGCGCGACCTGCGGCGCGAGCAGCAGCGAGTTGACCCTGGCCAGGACGGCCACCGAGCCGGGCGCCACCGCCGGGTCCGCCAGCCAGCCCTGCACCACGTCCACCGTGGTGCGGGCCGCGTCGTCGGGGCCGTGGTCGACCACGCGCAGCCCGTCGGCCGCGGGGTCGGCGGTGGGCCCGGGCACGATCTCCTTCGGCACCCGGCGGTGGTTGTAGCCGAGCAGGGTC
>DATAGR010000009.1:0-2907 GCA_036263575.1 Aquihabitans sp.
CGGCCTGCAGTCCTACCCGTCGCGCACGAAGGACCCCGACGAGGTCGACTTCTCCACCGGCTCCGTGGGCCTGGGAGCCGCCTCGCCGCTGTTCGCAGCCGTGACCCGGCGCTACGTGGACGCGCACTTCGGACCCCGGCCGCCCTCGCGGTTCGTGGCGATCCTCGGGGACGCCGAGCTGGACGAGGGCAACATCTGGGAGGCCGTCGCCGACCCCGCCACGACCGGGCTGGGCGACGTCATGTGGCTGGTGGACTTCAACCGGCAGAGCCTGGACCGGGTCATCCCCGGGGTGCGCATCGCCCAGTGGCGCGGTCAGTTCGAGGCCGCCGGGTGGCACGTCGTCGAGGTCAAGTACGGCCGGCGGCTGCAGGCGGCGTACGCCCGGCCCGGCGGCGACCTCCTGCGCGAGTGGGTCGACGCGATGCCCAACGAGCAGTACCAGTCCCTGTTCGGGCTCGAGGGTGACGCCCTGCGCGAGCAGTTCCTCGACGGCGCGGCCCTCGGGGTCACCGAACTCGTGGCCGACGTGCCCGACGGCGGCCCCGGGTGTCTCGCCGACCTCGTCACGGACCTGGGCGGGCACGACCTCGGCGCCATGCTCGACGCGTACCGGCAGTGCGACGCTGTGACCGACCGCCCCAGCGTCGTGTTCGCCTACACGGTCAAGGGGTGGGGATTGCCGATGGCCGGGAACCCCCGCAACCACTCCGCACTGCTCAGTGGCCGGCAGATCGAGGACCTGCGGGCGGCGACCGGCCTGGACGAGGCCGGCGAGTGGGACCGGTTCGATCCCACCTCCCGTGCGGGCAGGTGGATCGACGGGCGGCGCGAGCACCTGGCGCGGCCACCGCGGACGCCGGCCCTCGCGGTGACCGTCCCACCGACGACCCGCCAGCGATCGAGCAAGCCGATCTCCACGCAGGAGGTCTTCGGCCGGGTGCTGGTCGACCTCGCCCGGGACGAGAACGTGGCGCCGTACCTGGTGACCACCGCGCCGGACGTCGCCACGTCCACCAACCTCGCGGGCTTCTTGAACAAGACGGGCGTCTTCGCCCCCGGGCACCGCCGGTCCTGGAACGAGGACCGGATGCTGCGCTGGGCCGAGGGACCCACGGGGCAACACATCGAGCTCGGCATCTCCGAGATGAACCTGTTCCTGCTGCTGGGTCAGCTCGGGCTCGCGTGGGACCTGTCCGGCCAGCCGCTCCTGCCCGTGGGGACCGTGTACGACCCGTTCGTGCTGCGCGGGCTGGACGCCTTCCTGTACGGCACCTACTCGGGCTCGCGGTTCGTGGTCGCGGGGACGCCGTCCGGGATCACCCTGGCGCCCGAGGGCGGCGCGCACCAGTCCACGATCACGGCGTCGGTGGGTCTCGAACTGCCCGGTGTGACGTTCTGCGAGCCCGCGTACGCCGGTGCGCTCGACTGGCTCCTGTGCCACGCCCTGGGCCGGATCGCGGCCGGACCGCCGTCCACGCCCACCGCAGCACCGGCCGAGGACGGCGCCTACTACTTCCGGCTCAGCACCCGGCCCCTGGACCAGGCACCCTTCGAGGCCGCACGGGCCCGGTTGGGGGACGCCGTCCTGCGCCGTCAGGTGCTCGCGGGCGCCTACCGGCTCGTCGACGCCACCGTGGCGCACCCCGGCCTGGTCGAGGCGCCGACCGTGCACCTCGCGGGCTCCGGTGCGGTGCTCCCCGAGGTCCTCGCCGCCGCCGCCGAACTCGCCGAGGAGGGCATCGCCGCCCACGTCGTCGACGTCACCTCGCTCGACCGGCTCTACTCGGCATGGCAGCGCACCCTGCGCCACGGCATCCGGACGGCCACGGCCCCCAGCGTCCCGGGGGCGCTGCGCACGGCGTTCGGCGGGGCCGGTGAGCGCGTGCCTGTGGTCACCGTGCACGACGCCGCATCCCACTCGATGGCCTGGATGGGCTCGGCGCTGGGCGTGCCGTGCGTGCCCCTCGGGGTCGACGAGTTCGGCCAGTCGGGAACCGTCGCCCAGCTGTACGAGCTGCACGACCTGCTGCCGGGCAGCATCGTCAACGCCGCTCTCGCCGCGCTGTCCCTGCGTTGAGCGGCCGTCCGCAGATGGTGAGGGACGCCTGAGGGGGAGGCCGGGGCGGACCGGGTCCGCCGGTGCCCGTGGTGCGGTGGAGCTCGTCGGCCAGTCCTGCGGCCGCGAGCACGCGGCGTGCCACCAGGGCGTGACCGCCGCCGACCTCGACCCGGAACCGGCCGGCGGCGCGGCGCTCGACGGTGCGCACCCGACCCATCAGGACCTCCCCCGCCGAAGCTGCGGACCTCGTCGCGTCCGCGACCGATCAGCTCCGACGGTCCTGAGCCTTCGGCGCCGAGGTAGCCGTGCCTGTGCACGGTGGGGGCATTGCGGGGGGGTGCCGTCGCCGACGACCACCACCGACCGGCGCTGCGGGGCGAGCTGCAGAACGGCCAGCCCGGCGGCCGATCCGCCGGCGACCGCGACGTCGCAGTGCCGTTCCATCCGCGGAGCGGTCGCCGTTGCGGGCAGCGTCTCGGTGACCGGACAAGGTCGCAGACTCGTCGCGCTGCTGCTCCTCGAACGCGACATCGAGGTGGTCGCCCAGCTCGGCCGGGGCGACCACGTCCTCGACACCGCGATCCTCACACGACTCGACGTCGCCGTCCTCGACATCGACCCCCCGGGTGCCGACGGGCTCACCGTCGACCGCCACCTCCACGACATGCTCCTCACCTGCCCGGTCCTCGTACTCACCGGCCTGAGCCAGCCCGGTACCTCCTGCGCGCCCCGCAGCTCCACGTCCGCGGTCTCCTCGTCGAGGACGCCCTCGCCGACGCCCTCACCGACCTCGTCGCACCCGCGACGGTCGGCGGGCCCGGGCTCAGGGTCGGTCGTCGACCTCG
>DATAGR010000010.1:0-4021 GCA_036263575.1 Aquihabitans sp.
CGGGCTGGCCACCGGCACCGTGGCGAGGGGCGAGCTCCGCCACGTCTGACGTGCGGGTGTCGGACCCGTCGCCCGGACGCACGGTCGCGCCGGGCGCGTAGCGTTCCGGGGGTGCAGGAGCCTGACGCCGCCCGCTACGCCATGTCGGCCGACGAGTTCCGGCGGCGCGGCCACGAGGCCGTGGAGTGGGTGGCTCGCTACCTGGAGACCGTCGAGGACCGCCCGGTCCGCTCGCCGGTCGGCCCCGGCGAGGTGCGCGCCGGCCTGGCCCCCTCGCCGCCCGCGGCGCCCGAGGACTTCGACCGGGTGTGGGCCGACCTCGACGACGTCGTGCTGCCGGGGATCACCCACTGGCAGTCGCCCAGCTTCTTCGCCTACTTCCAGGCCAACGCGTCGGGCCCCTCGATCCTCGGGGAGCTGGTCGCCGCCGGCCTCGGGATCCAGGGGATGCTGTGGTCGACCAGCCCGGCCGCCACCGAGCTCGAGACGCTGGTCTGCGACTGGCTGGTCGAGCTGCTGGGCCTGCCCGACCGCTTCCGGTCCGACGGCCCCGGCGGTGGGGTGATCCAGGACGGCGCCTCGGGCGCGACCCTCTGCGCCCTGCTCGCCGGCCGGGAGCGGGTGAAGGGTCGCGAGGCCATGGACGACCTCGTGGCCTACACGTCGTCGGAGGCCCACTCCTCGGTGCTCAAGGGGGCCCGGGTGGCCGGCCTGCGCGACGAGCAGCTGCGGCTGGTCGCCACCGACGCCGCCCACGCCATGGACCCCGACGCGCTGGCCCGGGCCGTGGCCGACGACGTCGCCGCCGGTCGGGTCCCGTTCTTCGTGGCCGCCACCGTCGGCACGACCTCCTCGCACGCCATCGATCCCGTGGGGGCGGTGGCCGAAGCCGTCGCCGGCACCCCGGCGTGGGTCCACGTCGACGCCGCCCACGCCGGCTCCGCCGCGGTCTGTTCGGAGCTGCGGTTCGTCAACGAGGGCCTCGAGCGGGTGGACAGCTACGCGTTCGACCCCCACAAGTGGCTGTTCACCAACATGGAGTGCGACGTCATGTACGTGGCCGATCGGGCCCCGCTCGTCGCCGCCCTCAGCGTGACGCCCGAGTACCTCCGCAACGCCGCGTCGGACTCCGGCCAGGTGATCGACTACCGCGACTGGCACCTGCCGCTCGGCCGGCGGTTCCGTGCCCTGAAGCTCTGGTTCGTGCTGCGCCACTACGGCGCCGAGGGTCTGGCCGCCACCGTCCGGGCCCACGTGGCGCTGGCCCGGGAGCTGGCCGGGTGGGTGGCCGCCGACCCCCGCTTCGAGCTGGCGGCGCCGACGCCGCTCAACCTCGTGTGCTTCCGCCACGTCGGCGGCGACGACGTCAACCAGCGCCTGCTCGACGACCTCAACGCCACCGGTCGCCTGTTCCTGACCCACACCCGCCTCGACGGCGCGCTCACGCTGCGGCTCTCCATCGGGCAGACCACGACCGAGCGGCGCCACGTGGAGGCGGCGTGGGCGCTGATCGGGGAGCTGGCGCCGGCATGACCCGGGGCATGCGCCGATGAGCCACGTCGGACGGCTGCTGGTGGCGACCCCGCTGATCGCCGACCCCTCCTTCGAGCGCACCGTGGTGCTGCTGCTCGCCCACGGCGTCGAGGGCGCGTTCGGCGTGGTCGTGAACCGGCCGAGCGACACGCCGGTCGTCGAGGTCGCCGACGAGTGGGTCCCGCACGTCGCTGCGCCGGGCGTGGTCTTCCTCGGCGGCCCGGTCGGCGGGGAGGCCGTCGTCGGCCTGGCCCGCCGGGGCGACCGCCCCGACGACCACTTCGGCCTGGTGGCGGGCGACCTGGGCACGATCGACCTGCACCGCCCGCCGGAGCCGGGCGAGGACGCCGGGCCCGTCCGGCTCTTCGCCGGCTCCGCCGGGTGGACCTCCGGTCAGCTCGAGGACGAGGTGGCCGAGGGCGCCTGGTGGCCGGTGGACGGCGGCCCCGACGACGTGCTGGGCGACGATCCCGCCGGCCTGTGGGCCCGCGTCCTGCGCCGCCAGCCCGGGCAGGTGGCCTGGTTCGCCAACCACCCCCACGACCCCACCGCCAACTAGCCCCGACCGGGTGCGGGCTCGGGCCGGGCCGCGGGCTCGGAGGCGGCCGGGGCGGCCGGTGCGGGCGGCTCAACGAGCGCCCCGGGCGCAAGCGGGTTGTCGCCGTCGAGCGAGCCCTGCACGTCGTACGGGCGGAAGCGCACGAACGCCGACCGGTGGTGGAACGGCTCGTCCCGATCGGCGGCCATGGCGGCCGGGTGCCCGGCGCCGGGGGAGCCGTAGGCGTAGGCCGAGAGGGCCTCGGCCGAGGTCCACAGCGAGCAGGTGCCGACGAAGGGAGGCCGGGCCAGCGCCGTCGCCCACGTGCAGCCCGGCGCGGCCAGAGCCGCGGCCTCGGCCCGGGCGCTGGTGCGGAGGAAGCGCGGCACCTGGGCGATCCGCACCCGACCGAGGGTGAGCACCACCGCCGGGCCGGTGTGGCCGGTGCGCCGGGCCTGGGTGACGTCGTCGTCGAGGCCCGGCCAGGTGCCGTGGCGGCGCAGGGGCTCCAGGCGGGCGCGCCACCCGCCGGCGAGCCGCTCGGCGAGCGGGTGGCCGGCGAGGAAGCGGTCGAGGGCGGCGTCGTCGTCCCAGAACGCCACGAACCCGACCCGGCCGAGGGGCGGCCGCGGGACGGCATCGGGGGTCAGCGGCGCCGCGGTCGCCAGGTGGCCCTGGCGCAGGCCGGCGACGGCGCCGGGCCCGCCGCCGGGGGCCAGGAGGCGGAGGGCGGCGCCGGGCTCCACGTCGGCCAGGTGGACGGAGGCGATGGCGGGCACGGGGCGGCTCCTCGGGGGCGCGGTGGCACGGTCGACGCTACGACGATCGGGCGCGGTCGATCGTGACCGCGATCCGGTGCCCGTCCCTGGCTGCGCCGGTAGCTTGTGGGCCATGGCCACGCTCTCGTTCGACGGTGAGACCCACGGCGAGCTGGTGGTGAAGGTCCGCCGATGGCTCGCCTCGGTGGAGGGCGAGGAGGAGGGCGCGCTGACGCCCCACGAGGCGATCGAGCAGGGCGCCGAGCTCACCAAGGAGGCCCTGCGCATCATCGCCTCCTCGGCCCCCGAGCCGGTGGCCCAGAGCGAGATCGTCAAGGCCCTCACCAACGCCGGCTACAAGGCCACCGACGCCACCAAGCAGGCCTTGGTCGACGGCCTCGACAGCGTCGAGGAGGTCACCGGCGGCAGCGTCGTGCAGCTGGCCCGGGACGCGTCGAAGACCGTCGTGTACCAGATGAACACCGCCGTGGCCCGGCAGATCCTGAAGTCCCTGCGGCGCTGACCCCCCGCCTGCCCGCCCCTCGCGCGTGCGAGGCGTGACCGGGCCACCCGGCGGCCGGTAGCCTGCGGCAACGAACCGCCGCTCCGGGAGCCCCGCATGGCCGATGCCACGTCCGACCGCTTCGCCACCGAGGGCCTGACCTTCGACGACGTGCTCCTGGTCCCGGCGGCCAGCGACGTCCTCCCCAACGAGGTCTCGACGGCGACCGCGCTGACGCCGGGGATCGAGCTCAACGTGCCGGTCCTGTCGGCCGCCATGGACACCGTCACCGAGGCCGGCCTGGCCATCGCCATGGCGCGCGCCGGCGGCCTGGGCATCGTGCACCGCAACCTGTCGGTCGCCGACCAGGTGGCCGAGGTGGACAAGGTGAAGCGCTCGGAGTCCGGGATGATCGTCGACCCCGTCACGCTCGGCCCCGACGCCCTCGTGGCCGAGGCGCTCGAGCTCATGGCCCGGTTCAAGATCTCGGGCGTGCCGATCACCGATGCCGGTCGGCGCCTGGTCGGCATCCTCACGAACCGCGACCTCCGCTTCCACGACGACGTCAACCAGCGCATCGGCGACGTCATGACCCGCGAGGGCCTGGTGACGGCGCCGGTCGGCACGTCGCTGGAGGAGGCCCAGGAGATCCTCGGCCGCCACCGCATCGAGAAGCTGCCGGTGGTCGAC
>DATAGR010000011.1:0-10266 GCA_036263575.1 Aquihabitans sp.
AGCGCCTGCATCTGCTCGAGGGCGAGCACCCGCACCCCGTCGAGCGGCTTGCCGAACGGCACCGCCCCCTCGTTCGCCACCTCGCCGAGCTGCACGCTGCCTCCACGACCGGATCCCTGACGGGCCGTCAGGTCGGACGGCCCTCACCGTAGGTCCTACGGGCGCCAACGGCCCAGGTCACTGCCACACTGCCCCCCGTGGAGACGGCCTTCGACCTCATCGCCCTCGTCGTCGTGGTCACCGCCGTGGGCGGGGTGGCGCGGCGCTGGGGCCTGCCGGGCCCCCTCCTGCTCGTCGTCGTCGGCGTGGCCGCCTCGTACGTCGGCCGCTACGAGGGCGTGGAGCTCGACCCCGAGCTGGTGCTGATCGGTCTGCTGCCGCCGCTCCTGTACTCCGCCGCGGTCCGGACCTCCCTGCTCGACCTCCGCCACGACGTCGGCCCCATCGCCTCGCTGTCGGTCGGTGCGGTCGTCGCCACCACCCTCGCGGTGGGCTACGTCGCCTGGTGGGTCCTCCCGATCCCGCTGGCGGCCGGGTTCGCCCTGGGTGCGGTGGTCGCGCCGCCGGACGCCGTGGCCGCTGGCGCCATCGCCCGTCGGGTGGGCCTGCCGCGGCGGATCCTCACCGTGCTCGAGGGCGAGAGCCTGGTGAACGACGCCACCGCCCTGGTGTGCCTGAGCACGGCCATCGCCGCCCTCGAGGGCGGCATCACCGCACCCGAGATCTCCCGGGACTTCGCCCTCTCGGCCGTCGGCGGGACGCTCGTGGGCGTGCTGGTCGCCCTGGTCGTGGTCAAGGTCCGGAGCCGGGTCGAGGACACGCTCACCCAGACGTCGATCTCGCTCGTCACCCCGTTCTCCGCCTACCTCCTGGCCGAGGAGATCCACGCCTCGGGCGTGCTGGCCGTCGTGGTGACCGGCCTGGTGGTCGGCCAGGCGTCGAGCCAGCTGCAGTCGGCGCCGTCCCGCCTCTTCGAGCGATCGAACTGGGCGACGATCGCCTTCCTGCTCGAGAGCGCCGTCTTCCTGCTGATCGGCCTGCAGGTGCGTCCGATCGTGACCGCCGTCGGCCGGAGCGAGATCAGCGGCGCGCGCATCGTCCTCGCCGCCGTCGCGGTGGTCCTCACCGTGGTCGTCGTGCGGTTCGCGTGGGTCGCGCTCACCCGTGGCGTGCTGCGCCGGACCTCGGCCCGCGGCATCATCCCCGCCGAGGACGACACCCGGGCGCGCGCTGCGGCCCGGGACGACGACCGTTCGAGGTTCGGGTGGAGCGCGGCGACGGTGGTCTCGTGGGCCGGGATGCGCGGCGTGGTGACCCTGGCGGCGGCGTTCGTGCTGCCCGAGGACACCCCGTTGCGGGAGGTGCTCGTGCTCCTCGCGCTGGTGGTCACCGCCGGCACGCTGCTCGGCCAGGGCGCCACGCTGCCGGCGCTGATCCGGCGCCTGGACCTGGCGGCGCCCGACCACCAGGAGGACGCGCTGCTCGCCGCGGAGGTGTTCCAGCGGGCGTCGCTCGCCGGCCGGGCCCGGCTCGACGAGCTCCTGGCCGAGGAGGCGGCGTCCGCCGCAGGTGGTGGCGAGGCGTCCGGCGGGGCGGGCGGCGGGGTGGCCGGCGGGATCGACGCGGTCGTCGAACGGCTTCGCACCCGCAGCTCGGACCTGGCCGACGCCCGGTGGGAGCGCCTCGGCGGTGAGGTGGAGACCCCGAGCCAGGCCTACGCCCGGCTCCGCGTGGCGATGCTGGCCGCCGAGCGCGCCGAGGTGCTGCGGATCCGGGCCACGAGTAGCGTTCCGCACGAGGTGCTCGAAGAGGTCCTCACCGCACTCGACGTGGAGGAGAGCGTGTTGGAGCAGGCCAGGCCGCCGTCATCGACCGCCGATCGGGAGCAGGACCTCGAGGCCCCGGCACGCGAACCTGGGTGCGACCACCTCGCCAGCGCGAGCACGGTGCCATCGGCGAACACGCCCGACGGGTGCGAGGAGTGCCTCCGCGACGGCGACACCTGGGTGCACCTGCGCCTGTGCCTCGAATGCGGCCACGTCGGGTGCTGCGACTCCAGCCAGAACCGCCACGCGACCGCCCACCACGCCACCACCGGGCACCCCGTGATCCGCAGCTTCGAGCCCGGTGAGGCGTGGCGCTGGTGCTTCGTCGACGACGTGCTGGGCTGAGCCGGCCGGGCCGGCCGGCACGCCGATCGCACGGTCGTCCTGAGATGTGACGACCCGTCAGAAACGGGCCTAGCCTCGCACCCATGCGAGGGATCATCAGCCACGGGGCCTACCTGCCCCACCGTCGCCTCGACCGCAGCACCATCGCGGCCGTGGCGGGGACCGGCGGCGGCAAGGGCACCCGCACGGTCGCCTCGTACGACGAGGACACCACCACCATGGGGGTCGAGGCCGCCCGCCGGGCGCTGCGGGTGACCGACGCCCGCCCCGGCGCGCTGTGGTTCTCGACGGTCACACCTGCCTACCTCGACAAGACGAACGCCACCGCGGTGCACGCCGCCCTCCGCCTGCCGGGCGACGTGATCGCCGCCGACTTCGGCGGCGCCATCCGCTCGGGCGTGGCCGCCCTGCGCGCCGCGCTGGCCGGCGGTCCGCCTGCCCTCGTCGTGACCGCCGACATCCGCACCGGCCTGCCCGGCAGCGCCGACGAGTCCGCCGGTGGCGATGCCGCCGCCGCGCTGCTCGTGGGCGACGCCGCCGACGGCCCGGTCGTGGCCGAGCTGGTCGGCTCGGGCACGGCGACCGACGAGTTCCTCGACCGCTGGCGCACGCCCGGTGACGTCCGCTCGAAGCAGTGGGAGGAGAAGTTCGGCGAGACCCGCTACGTGCCGCTCGGCGCGACCGCCTTCGCCGCCGCCCTCGCCGAGGCCGGGATCGACGCCGACCGGGTCGACCACCTCGTCGTCACCGGCGCCCACGGCCGGGCCAACAAGGCGGTGGTCCGGGCGCTCGGCGTGCCCGGCGACCGCCTGGTCGACGACCTCTCGGCCACGGTCGGCAACACCGGCTCGGCCCAGGCGGGCCTCCTGCTGAGCTCGGCGCTCGAGCGGGCCACCCCGGGCCAGGTCGTCGCCGTGCTGTCGCTGGCCGACGGCGCCGACGCCCTCGTCTTCCGCACCACCGAGGCCCTCGCCGACCTCCGCCCTGCGGTGCCGGTCGCCGAGCAGGTGGCCGCCGGCGCCCCGCTCCCCTACGGCCGGTTCCTCGCCTGGCGCGGCGCCCTCACGCCGGAGCCGCCCCGCCGCCCCGAGCCGGCCCGACCGTCGGCCTCCGCCGCCGGGCGCAACGAGGCGTGGAAGTTCGCCTTCGTCGGGGCGCGCGATCGCTCGAGCGGCGCCATCCACCTCCCGCCGGCGCGGGTGTCGATGGACGGCGGCGCCGTCGACGACATGGAGCCGGTGCCGATGGCCGACGTGCCCGGCCGGGTCGTGACCTACACGATCGACAAGCTCGTCTACTCGCCGAGCCCGCCCGTGGTGTTCGCCGTCGTCGACTTCGAGGGCGGCGGGCGGGCACCGATCGAGCTCACCGACGTGGACCCCGCCGACGTCGCCATCGGCACGTCCGTCGAGATGACGTTCCGCCGCCTCTTCACCAGCGACGGGATCCACAACTACTTCTGGAAGGCCCGGCCCGCCGCCGGCCGCTCGAGCGAGGGGGCCTGACATGGCCAGCCACGGCATCAAGGACCGCGTCGCCATCGTCGGGATGGGGTGCACCGCGTTCAAGGAGCACTGGGACAAGGGGGTCGACGACCTCGCCCTCGACGCGTCGAACGAGGCGTTCGCGAGTGCGGGCATCGCCAAGGACGACGTCGACGCCTACTGGCTCGGCACCGCGCAGTCCGGCATGAGCGGGATCACCCTCGCCCGCGCCCTCCAGCTCCAGGACAAGCCGGTCACGCGGGTGGAGAACTACTGCGCCACCGGCTCCGAGGCGCTGCGCCAGGCCGCCTACGCGGTGGCCTCGGGCGCGTACGACGTCGCCATGGCGGTCGGCGTCGAGAAGGTGAAGGACTCCGGCTACCAGGGCCTCAACGCCTTCCCGATCCCGAGCGACGGCACGACCCGAACGCTCACCGCCGCCGGCTCGTTCTCGATGGTGGCGCCCGCCTACGCCGAGAAGTACGGCGTCCCCATGGAGCAGCTCAAGCGGACCCTCGCCCGGATCGCGTCGAAGAACCACCACAACGGTGCCCGCAACCCCCGCGCCCAGTTCCGTCGGGAGATGAGCGTCGACCAGATCTGCGCCATGCCCAACGTGGCCGGCGACCTCAGCGTCTTCGACTGCGCCGGTGTGGCCGACGGTTCGGCGGCGGCGATCGTCGTGCGGGCCGAGGACGCCCACCGCTACACCGACTCGCCGATCTACATCAAGGCCCTCAGCTTCGTGGCGGGCAACGGCTCCGGGCTCGTCGACCCGACCTACGACTACACCTGGTTCCCGGAGATCGCCGCCTGCGCGGCCGACGCCTACCGGCAGGCGGGCGTGGCCGACCCCGCGGCGCGCATCGCGCTGGCCGAGGTGCACGACTGCTTCACGCCCACCGAGCTGGTGCTGATGGAGGACCTGGGGTTCTCGGAGCGGGGCATGGCGTGGAAGGACATCGAGTCGGGTCGCTTCGACCTCGACGGCGAGCTGCCCGTCAACCCCGACGGCGGCCTCAAGAGCTTCGGGCACCCGGTGGGCGCGAGCGGCCTCCGGATGATGTTCGAGGCGTGGCTGCAGCTGCGCGGCGAGGCGCCGGAGGACCGCACCGTGGCGTCGATCGGCGGCGAGCGCGACCTCGCCCTGACCCACAACCTCGGCGGCTACCCGGGCGAGATGGTGAGCTTCGTGAGCATCCTGGGCGCCACGCCGGGCTGACCCGGCGCCGCGCCGGGCCGATCAGCGAGCGTAGAGCTCCTCGATCTCGGCGGCGAACGTGGCGTTCACGCCGCGCCGCTTGAGCTTCGAGGTGGGGGTGAGCAGCTCGGAGTCGGGGAGCCACTCCTCGCCGAGCACCTTCACCTTCTTGACCTGCTCGGCGTTGTTGAAGCCGGCCATGACCTCCTTGAGGCCACGCTCGACCTCGGCCACGACGTCGGGGTGGTCGGCCAGGTCCTGCAGCGTCTCGAACTCGATGCCCTGCTGCTTGGCCCACACCGGCGCGGTGTCCGGGTCGAGCACCACCAGGGCGGAGACGAAGGGGCGCTGGTCGCCGATGGCGGCGGCCTGGCCGACGAGCGGGATCATCTTGAGGGCGGCCTCGAGGTTGGCGGGGCTGATGTTCTTGCCGCCGGCGGTGATGATCAGCTCCTTCTTGCGGTCGACGATCTTCAGGTAGCCGTCCTCGTCGAGCTCGCCGATGTCGCCGGTGTGGAGCCAGCCGTCCTCGGACAGGGCCTCGGCGGTCTTCTCGGGGTCGTCGAGGTAGCCGCCGAAGACGTGCGGGCCGCGGCAGATCACCTCGCCGTCCTCGGCGATGGCCACCTCGGTGTGCGGGATGGCGGGGCCGACGGTGCCCGGCTTGATCTTCTCGGCGGTCCAGGTCATGGCGCCCGTGTTCTCCGACATGCCGTAGACCTCGGACATGGGCACGCCGATGGCCCGGAACCAGCCGAGCAGCTCCGGCGGGATCGGGGCGGCGCCGCTGACCGCGGCCATGAGCTCGTCGAGGCCGAGCATCTGGCGGACGGGCCGGAAGGCGACCTCGTCGAGGAAGGCCCAGGTTGCCTCGTCCTCCTCGGTGGCGGTGCCCCACGAGCGGCGCAGGGCGATGGGGCGGGCCGCCTCGACGGCCTCGTCGAACTTCTGGGCCTTCTCCGGGTCGGCCGAGATGGCGGCGGTGAGCCCGGCGTGGATCTTCTCCCACACCCGCGGCACGCCGAAGAGCAGGTGCGGCTTCACCTCGGCGGCGTAGGCGGCGATCTTGCCGGGCTCGGGGCAGCAGCTCACCTGGTAGCCGAGCACCACCTGCTGGTAGTGGCTGGTGGCCCGCTCGGCGATGTGGGCCATCGGCAGGTACGACACCACGCGCTTGCCGACGTAGGACTCGAGCCCGAGCAGCTCCGAGAGGGCGGAGACCACGAACAGCACGTTGGCGCTGGTGATCATCACGCCCTTCGGGGGGCCCGTGGTGCCCGACGTGTAGATGACCGTGACCAGGTCGTCGGGCGAGCCGTCGGCGGCCGCGGCGTCCAGGTCGAGCGGGTCGGCGGCGAGGAGCTCGTCCCACGTGAAGTCGGCGTCGCCCTCGCCGGGGCGCACGACGCCGAGGGAGCGCAGGTTCGTGAGCTTGTCCCGCACCGGGGCGAAGCGCTCGAGGAAGCCGTCGTCCTCGACCACGCCCACGGTGGCCTTGGAGTGGTTGACCAGGTACTCGATCTGATCCGGGGCAGAGGAGTTGTAGATCGAGATCGACGTCGCCCCGAGCATGAGCGCGGCCAGGTCGAGGATGTGGAACTCGGGGACGTTGCGCAGCATGAGCACCACGCGATCGCCTCGACCGACGCCCTGGGCCCGCAGGCCGGCGGCGGCGCGGGCGACGCGGTCGGCGTAGTCGTCGAAGGTCCACTCCTGCCAGGTCTCGCCGTCCTTCCAGCGCAGGGCGACCTCGGGGCCGTGGGCGGCCACGGTCTCGAGGAAGGCGGTGGCGACGGTGCGGGCGGTGGTCGGGCTCATGGCGCCGGTTCCCCTCGTGATGGCGGACGGTGTGACGACGGTCGGTGTGCGGCTCCGACTGTAGGGAAAAGCGACACGTCATGTGACGGGCGTCGTGTTGCAAGCGGGACCGGGGCCCCGCCAGACTGCGACTTGACCGAGCGGTCTAGAAAGCGCGCCGGACCCCTCCCGGCGCCGACAAGGGGATGAAGCCACCATGGCCACCGCAGTGATCGTCGATGCCGTCCGGACGCCGGGCGGGAAGCGCTACGGCAAGCTCTCGGGGTGGCACTCCGCCGACCTCGCGGCGGAGGTGCTCAAGGCCCTCGTCGAGCGCAACGACCTCGATCCCGCCCTCGTCGAGGACGTGATCATGGGCTGCGTCATGCAGGTCGGCAACCAGTCGGTCAACGTCGGCCGCTCGGCCGTGCTCGCCGCCGGCTTCCCTGACACGGTGCCCGCCACCACCATCGACCGCCAGTGCGGCTCGTCGCAGCAGTCGGCGCACTTCGCGGCCCAGGGCGTCATCGCCGGCGCCTACGACATCGTGATCGCCGCCGGCGTCGAGGTCATGTCGACCACGCCCATGGGCGCCTCGGTCACGCCGGGCAGCTTCCCGATGGGCCCCAAGGTGATGGAGCGCTACGCCCCCGTCGGCGGCGTGGTCATGCAGGGCACCTCGGCCGAGATCATCGCCAAGAAATGGGACATCTCCCGTGAGGAGATGGACGCCTACGCGGTCGAGAGCCACAAGCGGGCCACCCGCGCCCGGGACGAGGGGCGCTTCGACAACGAGATCATCCCGGTCAAGGAGAAGCGCTTCGACCGCGAGAGCGGCCAGATCGTCGAGACCGACGAGCTGGTCACCGCCGACGAGGGCATCCGCCCCGACTCCTCGCTCGAGTCGCTGGCCAAGCTGAAGCCGGCCTTCGACCCCGAGAACGGCCGGGTCACCGCCGGCAACTCGTCGCAGATCACCGACGGCGCCTCCGCCGTGCTCATCATGAGCGAGGAGAAGGCCAAGGAGCTGGGCCTCAAGCCCCGTGCCCGCTTCCACGCCTTCGCGGTGGCCGGCGTCGACCCGATCGAGATGCTCACCGGCCCCATCCCCTCCACCACCATGGTCCTGGAGAAGGGCGGCATGACGCTCGACCAGATGGACCTGATCGAGGTCAACGAGGCCTTCGCCTCGGTCGTCCTGGCCTGGAAGAAGGAGCACGGCCCGGACATGAGCAAGGTGAACGTCAACGGCGGCGCCATCGCCCTCGGCCACCCGCTCGGCTGCTCCGGCACCAAGCTCATGGCGACCCTGCTCAACGAGCTCGAGCGCACCGGGGGCCGCTGGGGCCTCCAGACCATGTGCGAAGGCGCCGGCATGGCCAACGCCACCATCATCGAGCGCCTGGACTGATCCCCCGCCCCCGTACGATCGGGGGGTGCCGTTCTCGATCTTCAACCTCGTGGTCGCGCTCGTGGCCGCGTTCGTGCTCCTGCGCGTCGGCATGAAGGTCCTCGGCGGGTTCGCCCGCCCCGTCCCGGCACCGCCCGATCCCGGCGAGCTGCGCAAGGTCCGGCTCACCTACGAGTGCATGATCTGCAGCACCACCGTCCGCATGACGATGGCCAACGACGAGGTCCCCGAGCCCCCGCGCCACTGCATGGAGGACATGGAGCTGATCACGCCGGTGGACGACCTCTGAGCCTCGGCCTCGCTGTCCCCAGGTTGTGGACAACCTTGGGGAGGGTCACAGCGTTGTAACTTCACGGACCGTTCAGCGTCACCCGATCGGCGCCCACCGGCCACCGCCCGGGCGCAGGGAGGCAGCGCCGGTGCCGGCGGTGGTGCCGGCTCAGCGGTACTGGGTGGCGGTGACGATGCCGGCGAGGATGAACGCCAGGCCGATGACCAGGCGGATGTTGTCGGCGTCGCCGAAGGCGCCCATGTAGTTGGCCATGATCACCAGCGCGCCGATGATCAGGAAGGCGAACATCAGCGCCGGCACCCACCACGGGCTCGGGCCGGGGGCGTAGGTGGCCTTGGGCGGGGTGTAGCGCTTGGAGTGCGGGGCGTCGTCGTCGTCGGCCGAGGAGGAGCGGCCCGACGGGCCCGAGCCCTTCGCCTTGGCCCCCTGCGGGCTCCCCTTCGGCGTGACCCGCTTGCTGGTGACCTTCTTGCGCACCACGGCGCCCTCGGGCTTGGCCGCCACCGCCCCCGTGGGCTTGGCCGTCTCCGCCGCGGCCTCGGTCGCCGACTCGGCCGAGGTCTCGGCCGCCGACTTCGTCGAGGTCTCGGCCGGGGCGTCGTCCACCACCGGCTCGCTGACGGGGTCGGAGGGCTCGGGGCGGTCGTCGGCCATGGGGTGGGACTCTACCGAACGACACGACGAGGCCCGGAGCAGCCCGTTCGCCGGGCGGCTCGCCGACGGAGAAGCCGTGGCCGGGGGCGACTCGGCCCCCGCTACCGTGGCGGCCGATGGGACGCCGGGTGCTGGTCATCGACAACTACGACTCGTTCGTCTACAACCTCGTCCAGTACCTGGGCGAGCTCGGCGCCGACCCGATCGTGCACCGCCACGACGCCATCACCCTGGAGCAGGCAGCCGAGCTCGACCCCGACGGCGTGCTGATCTCCCCCGGACCGGGGAACCCCGACGCGGCCGGGATCAGCAACGAGGTGATCGAGCACTTCACCGGCCGGCGGCCGGTGCTCGGCGTGTGCCTGGGGCTGCAGTGCATCGGCCAGGTCTTCGGCGGCACCGTGGTCCGGGCGCCCGACATCATGCACGGCAAGACCTCGATGATCCGCCACACCGGCACGGGCGTGTTCACCGGCCTCCCACAGCCGCTCGAGGCCACCCGCTACCACTCGCTCGTGGTCGAGCGGGGTTCCGTGCCCGACCAGCTGGAGATCACCGCCGAGTCCGACGACGGGCTGGTGATGGGGCTGCGCCACCGAGACGCCCCCACCGAGGGCGTCCAGTTCCACCCCGAGTCGGTGCTCACCGTCGGCGGCCACGACCTCGTCGGCAACTTCCTCGCCCAGATCGACGCCTTCGTCTGACCGTCTGACCGGTCTGACCGCCTGACCGCCTGACCGCCTGA
Source organism: Aquihabitans sp. (assembly GCA_036263575.1). Taxonomy (GTDB): domain Bacteria; phylum Actinomycetota; class Acidimicrobiia; order Acidimicrobiales; family Iamiaceae; genus Aquihabitans. Next base: position 9,756 of record DATAGR010000011.1, read on the forward strand.
CCGCCGCCGGGCCGGCTAGGGCGTCGTGGTGGTGACGACGGCCGTGGTGGTCGTGGTGGGCGGGCTCGTGGTGGTGGTCGGCGGGCTCGTGGTCGTGGTCGGCGCCTCGGTCGTGGTGGTGGGCGCCTGGGTGGAGGTCGTGGTCGGGGCCTCGGTGGTGGTCGTGGTGGTCGCCTCGGTCGTGGTGGTGGCGCGGGCGATGGCGACGAACAGCTGGATCGGCGTGTCGAGGGCGAGGCCGGTCGACGGGCCGGGCTGGGTCCGCACGACGGTGCCGGGCGTGATGTCGGCCTCCTCGTCGGTTCGGGAGATGGCGGTGAACCCGAGGTCGCGCAGGGTGCGCTCGGCCTCCTCGACGGAGCGGCCGGCCAGGTCCGGGAGATCGGCCGTCCGGGGGCCGGCGCTGACCGTGAGGGTGACGGTGGCGCCCTCGTCGACCTCGGCGTCGGGCGCCGGGTCCTGGGCGATGACCTCGCCGAAGGGCCGGTCCGACGGCTCCGCTCGCGGCTCG
>DATAGR010000012.1:0-14397 GCA_036263575.1 Aquihabitans sp.
CAGCGACCACAGGTGCGCGCCGGCCATCGGGACGGTGGTGAGCACGGCCACCGACGCGTGGCCCATGGCGAAGCGGTCCCAGTCCCAGGGCTGGTGGGCGACGTCGAGCAGCCGGGCGATGATCGTGGAGTTGGTGCCGGCGTGGGCCACGGCGACGACCCGCTCGGGCGCGCCGTCGGCGACCTCCCACAGCCCCGGCTCCTCCGTGGGCGTGACGCCCTGGTCGGCGAGCCAGCCGAGCAGGCCACGGGTGACGCGCTCGTGGAAGTCGCCGACCGGCTCGCCGCCGGGCAGGCCGTCCCACGCCTCGGCCCGGGGGCGGGTGCGGGCGGTCTGGAAGACCTCCTGGATGTCCTCGATCGGGGAACCCTCGAACTCGGGTGGGTTCTGGATCTCGAGCAGCCACGGCTCGGTCTCGGCCTCCATGGCCAGCGCCTCGGCGACGGGGGCGGCCGTCTCCTGGGCCCGCTGGGCCGGCGACACGATGAGGCGCTCGACGCGCCCCGGCGCCGGGTGGTCGGCCGGGTCGGCCAGGCGGCGCGCCATCGCCGTCGCCTGGCTGTGGCCCCGCTCGGTCAGGTTCGGGTCGTTGCGGCCCCGGCCCTCGAGCTCCCAGGCCGGCTCACCGTGTCGGACGAGGATCAGCTCCATGGCGCCGACCCTACCGACGGCACCCGGGCGCGCTGACGGCGGTTCGATCCGTCCGGTTCCACGGTCGCGGCGCAGCGGTAGGTTCCCCCCCACCACCCCCGGACCCCAGGAGCCCCCATGGCCGAGATCGACCCCCAGCGGATCCAGGCGCTCGTCGAGGAGGCGATCGACCACGGCGCGGCCAGCGTCGAGGAGATCCACCGGGCCATCGCCTCGGCGCCGCTCCAGGCGCTGCAGGGCATCGAGGCGCTGAGCGGGCCGGCGGCCGCGGCCCAGGACCTCACCGAGCGCAGCATCGGCGCCGTCTACGACACCATCCGACGGGTCAACGAGCAGGTCGGCGTGTACGCCGAGCAGCTGCTGCGCCAGCGCGACGACCTGACCGGGCGCTGAGCGCCCTCAGGTGCGCGAGAGGTTCCGGCGGTTCTTGAACTTGGCCTTCCAGTAGTCCCGGTTCATCAGCGCGATGAAGTCGATCGAGATCGCCTTCGGGCACGCCTCCTGGCACTCGCCGTGGTTGGTGCAGGACCCGAAGAAGTCCTCCATGGTGTCGACCATGGACTCGACCCGGCTGTAGCGCTCCGCCTGGCCCTGCGGCAGCAGGTTCAGGTGCGACACCTTGGCCGCGGTGAACAGGTTGGCCGCCGAGTTCGGGCAGGCGGCCACGCAGGCCCCGCACTGGATGCAGGCGGCGGCGTCCATGGCCGCGTCGGCCACGGGCTTCGGGATCGGGATGAGGTTGGCGTCGGGGGCGCCGCCGGTCTCGGCGGTGATGAAGCCGCCGGCCTCGACGATCCGGTCGAGGGCGCCGCGGTCGACCATGAGGTCCTTGATCACCGGGAAGGCCGTCGCCCGCCACGGCTCCACCACGATGGTGTCGCCGTCGGCGAACTTGCGCATGTGGAGCTGGCACGTGGCCGTCGTGCGCTGGGGGCCGTGCGCCTGCCCGTCGATCATGAGCGAGCAGGTGCCGCAGATGCCCTCGCGGCAGTCGTGGTCGAACACGATGGCCTCGCGGCCCTCGTTCACCAGGCGCTCGTTGACCAGGTCGAGCATCTCGAGGAACGACATCTCGTCGCTGATCCCGTGGGCCTCGATGGTGTCGAAGTGGCCGGGGGCGTCGGGGCCCTCCTGCCGCCAGATCTCCAGCGTGACGTTCAGTTCCTTGGCCATCTACTTGTAGCTCCGCACCTGGAGGTGGACGTTCTCGAACTCGAGCGGCTCGACGTGGCGCTTCGGCGCCGTGGGATCGCCGGTCCACTCCCAGGCCGCCACGTGGGCGAACCTGGCGTCGTCGCGCTCGGCCTCGCCCTCGTCGGTCTGGTGCTCGGCCCGGAAGTGGCCGCCGCAGGACTCCTCGCGGGTGAGGGCGTCGAGGCACATGACCTGGGCCAGCTCGAAGAAGTCGTCGATCCGGGCCGCCTTCTCGAGGGTCTGGTTGACGTGCTTCCCGCTCCCCGGGACCCGGAGGTCCTTGCGGAACTCCTCGTGGAGCGCCGGGATCTCCGAGAGGGCCTTCTCGAGGCCCTGCTTGGTGCGCTCCATGCCGCAGTAGTCCCACATGATGCGGCCGAGCTCCAGGTGGAAGGAGTCGGGCGAGCGGGTGCCGCCCACCGCGAGGTAGCCGTCGAAGCGGGCCTTGGCGGCGGCCTCGGCGGCCTGGAACTCGGGGTGGTCGGTGGGCACCGGCGTGGTGCCGAGCTGGGGCGCCAGGTAGTTGCTGACGGTGTTCGGCAGCACGAAGTAGCCGTCGGCCAGGCCCTGCATGAGCGCCGAGGCGCCGAGCCGGTTGGCGCCGTGGTCGGAGAAGTTGGCCTCACCGGCGGCGTAGAGGCCGGGGATGGTGGTCATCAGCTCGTAGTCCACCCACAGCCCGCCCATCGTGTAGTGGACGGCGGGGTAGATGCGCATCGGCATCTCGTACGGCGACTCGTCGGTGATGCGCTCGTACATCTCGAAGAGGTTGCCGTAGCGCTCGCGGATCGTGGACTCCCCGAGGCGGGCGATGGCGTCGGCGAAGTCGAGGTAGACGCCGTTCTTCAGCGGCCCCACGCCCTTGCCCTCGTCGACCACGACCTTGGCGGCCCGGCTGGCGATGTCGCGCGGGGCCAGGTTGCCGAAGCTCGGGTAGCGGCGCTCGAGGTAGTAGTCGCGGTCCTCCTCGGGGATCTGCGCCGCGGGCCGGGCGTCGTCGGGGTCCTTCGGGCACCAGATGCGGCCGTCGTTGCGCAGCGACTCCGACATCAGCGTGAGCTTCGACTGGAACTCCTCGCTCTGCGGGATGCACGTGGGGTGGATCTGCGTGTAGCAGGGGTTGGCGAAGGCCGCGCCCCGGCGGTGCGCCCGCCATGCCGCCGTGACGTTGCTCGCCATGGCGTTGGTCGAGAGGTAGAAGGCGTTCGAGTAGCCGCCCGTGGCCAGGATCACGGCGTGGGCCGAGTGGCTGGTGATCTCGCCGGTGAGGAGGTCGCGGACGACGATGCCCGCGGCCCGGCCGTCGACCACCACGACGTCGATGAGCTCGGTGCGGTTGTGCATCTCGACGCGGCCGAGGCCCACCTGGCGGGCGAGCTGCTGGTAGACGCCGAGGAGGAGCTGCTGGCCGGTCTGGCCGCGTGCGTAGAACGTGCGCGAGACCTGGGCGCCGCCGAACGATCGGTTGTCGAGCAGGCCGCCGTACTCGCGGGCGAAGGGCACGCCCTGGGCGGTCATCTGGTCGATGATCCGGACCGACTCCTCGGCGAGGCGGTACACGTTGGCCTCACGGGCCCGGAAGTCGCCGCCCTTCACGGTGTCGTAGAAGAGGCGGTAGATCGAGTCGCCGTCGCCCTTGTAGTTCTTGGCGGCGTTGATGCCGCCCTGGGCGGCGATCGAGTGGGCCCGGCGGGGCGAGTCGTGGAAGGTGAAGGCCTTCACGTTGTAGCCCTGCTCGCCCAGCGTGGCGGCGGCGGCGCCGCCCGCCAGCCCGGTGCCGACGACGATGATGTCGTACTTGCGCCGGTTGGCGGGGTTCACCAGCTTCCGCTGGAACTGGTACGTGGTCCACTTCTCGGCGACGGGGCCTTCGGGGATCTTGGCGTCGAGCTCCATGGGGCTGCTCCTCAGTTCCCGACCACGCCGGCGAGCACGGCGACGGGGAACGCCACGTTGCCGATCACGGTGATGGCGGCGAAGCCGGCGGCGAAGTTGCGCCGCGAGGCGTTGAAGCGGGGGTTGTTCCAGCCCATGCTCTGGAACAGGCTCCAGGCGCCGTGGAACAGGTGCACGCCGAGGGCGAGGTTGGCCACGATGTACAGCAGGGCGACGGGGATGCGGCTGAGCGAGTTGTCGACGTTCGCGTAGGCGGCGCCCCGCACGTAGGTGGCCCCCGTGCCGGTCCAGCTCAGGTCGAAGAGGTGCCAGATCAGGAAGAGGCCGACGATGATGCCGGTCCAGCGCATCGTGCGGCTGGCGAAGTTGGCGGCGACGTAGTCGCGCTTCGAGCGGTAGCGATCGGTGCGGGCCGCCCGGTTCATCCGGGTGAGGGCGTAGGCGGCGTGGATGTGGAGGGCGAAGGCCACCACCAGGCCGCCGCGCAGCAGCCAGAGGAACACCGTGCGGGGCAGGATCGGCACGAAGAGCTCCCGGAGGAACTCGCCGTAGTGGTCGAAGTCCTCGGCGCCGATGAACATCTTGAGGTTGCCGACCATGTGGGCGAACACGAAGCCCATGAGCAGGAGGCCGGTGATCGCCATCACGTACTTCTTGCCGACGGCGGACCGGTAGAGGTCGACGACGAACGGGGCCTTGCGCTTGGCCTTCGGGGGGGCGCCAGCCGACCCTCGGGCAACGGTTGTCGTAGCCATCGCCTCGGACGCTACCCCTGCGTCGTTCCCGTGCGACAAACCAGGCCACGGCCGTCATCGCGGCCGGCGCAGGCGGGCCGGCGGGCCGCGGTGGCGGCCGGGTGGCAGGTCGCCGTCGGGCGGGCCCGGGCGGACCCCGCTTGCTGACCGATTTGACCGATTCAGGCAGGGCCCTCGCTACTGATCGGTATGTCGACCGATCAGTCGCAGGCCGGGATCGTGCCCGACGTGGAAGGTCGGCTGCAGCAGGTGGTGGGGGAGAACCTCCGCCGGGTGCGCAGCGAGCTCGGCTTCTCCCAGGAGTCGTTCGGCGAGCACGTCGGCTGGCACCGGACCTTCGTGGGCGCCGTCGAGCGCGGCGAGCGCAACCTGACCCTGCGCACCGTCGAGCGCATCAGCGACCAGCTCGGCGTCGACCCCCTCGAGCTGCTGTGGGACCGCGCTGCGGTGGCCGTCCGGGCCGACCGGTCCGGTCGGGTGACCGGCATCGGCGCCCCGGCCCTCGCCGCCGCCGACGCGCCCGAGGGGCCCCGGGCCCCGACGGGGACGCCGCGCCGGCGCCCCCGGCCCCGCCCCGCCTGACCCGCCCCGCCTGATCGGCGCGAGGGATGCCGGCGCGCCGGACGGTCCGCCGCCGTGCGCCATCGGGGCGCCCTGTCACCCCTCCGCCGCAGACTTGGGCCCATGCCCCGGTGGAACCCCTGGCGCGCCCTGCGTGCATCGAGCATCGACCTCGCCTTCGCGTCGCTCGACGGCGAGCGGGGCCGCTGGACCCGCCGCGGCGAGCACGACGAGATCCTCCTGGAGGAGACGCTCGACCGGCGGAGCCGCCGCGAGGTCCTCGCCCACGAACTCGTCCACGCCGAGCGCGGCGTGGGCTGGCCCCTCGCCACCGCCGCCACCATGGAGCGCGAGGAGGAGCGGGTGTGGCGCATCGCCCTCGACCGCCTGGCCCCACCCGAGGAGGTCGCCGCCTACCTCGAGGCGCGCGCCAGCGTCGGGCCGGTGACCGTCGACGACCTGGCCGAGGAGTTCGACCTGTCGCCCCGGGCCGCGGCGCGCGTGGCCCGGTTGTGGCTCGTGCGCCACCCGCCCGGGCGGACCTCGGCCGCCGACGCCGTCGGGGCGGGCGAGCCGTCGGCTGGGGCCGGCTAGAGGTCGGCCTCGTCGACCCAGAGGCCGTGGAAGCCGAACGGCACCCGCACCGGCAGCTGCACCTCGGCCACCGGCCCGCCGGCCATGGCCTGGGCGTCGAAGATCGCGAGCGAGGAGCGGTCGGTCGTCCGGTCCCAGACGTAGGTGAGCACGTAGCCCTCGCCCTCGCCGCGCCCGGCGGGCACGAAGAAGCCCTCGCCGGCCCGGCGGTCGCCCGGGTCCCAGACGTCCTCCCGGCCGGTGCGGAGGTCGAGGTGGCAGATGCCGGCGAGCTCGAAGCCGTGGGGTGCGTCGGCGTCGGTGGTGGTGGCGAACCAGCCGTGGCGGCTGGGCCGGCCGAGGTGGCGGCGGTCGACGGTCGGCAGGTCCATCGACCGATCGGTGAGCGGTCGCTCGGCCACGGTCAGCTCGGGCCCCGCCGTGCCGATCCGCCACTCGGTCAGCACCGACGGCACGCCGATGTCGCCCTTGGGGCCGAAGGCCTCGGTGAGGCGGTGGAGGCGGACCACGACGTCGTCGCCGTCGCGGTGGGCGTTGAGGCCGTGGAAGGTGAAGCCGAGGGGCACGTCGGTCCACCGGATGTCCTCGCCCCGCCCGTCGAGGGGCATGACCCCGACCCGGCACGGGCCGCTCGGGTCCCAGTGGAACGGGATCGAGGGGTTCGGGTTGGCGGGGTCGGCGCCGAACACCACCGGCCCGATCCAGAAGACGACGTCGCGATCGGTGATGGCGAAGTCGTGGATCATCGTCGCCCGATCGACGGCCACCGGGCTCACGACGTCGAGGGCGCCGTCGGGCGCGGCGGCGTAGTACGTGAGCGCCGGGGAGAGGAACTCGTAGCCGAAGAAGTGCATGCGCCCGGTGGCCGGGTCGACCTTCGGGTGGGCGGTCATGGTGTCGCCGAGCCGCCCGCCGAAGTCCCACGGCCCGACCGTCGAGAGGTCGCCGGTGGCGAGCTGGAACGGCCAGCCGACCTCGCCGGTGGTCAGGAGCTTGCCGGCGTGGTGGACCAGCGCCACGTTGCTCTGGTTGTTCGCCTTGCCGGGCACGCCGCCGAACTCCATCAGATCCTTGCCCGAGGCCTGCAGCGGGGTCCGCACGTAACGGTTCCGGTACCACTCCGCCTTGCCCCGACGGATCCGCACGCCGTGCACCATGCCGTCGCCGAGGAACCAGTGCAGCGATCGCCCGCTCGGCGGGTTGGAGCCGTTGCGGACGAACAGGCCCGACAGCGCCGACGGGATGGTGCCGGTGACCCTGAGGTCGGTCAGGGTCTCCTCGGTGGTGACCGGGCGGAAGCCGCCCTGCTCCCAGTACGGGACGGAGGGGTCGTACGCGGCCACGAGGGCCGCGGCCCGCTCGGCGGCGGTGGTGCTCGACGGCGACACGACGCCACCGGTGGCCGTCCCGCCGTCGCCGCTGCACCCGGCGAGGGCGCCGAGGCCGCCGACCGAGATGCCGGCGGCGCCCAGGCCGAGCGCCCGCAGCACGTCGCGGCGGGCCATGGCCTGCTGCCCTTGGCCGGCGTCGCGCCGCGCCGGTGTCGTCCGTCGTCCCACCACATCCCCGATCCGCTTCGGTCCCTGGCCGCAGCCCCCGGGGCGATGGTGTAGCACCTGCGGGCGACGTCGGCCCGGGGTCCCGCTCGACCGACCGGGGCGCCGGAGATCAGCGGGCGACGATGCGGGTCCGGTCGAGGCGGGTGACGGGTGCTCCGGGCACGCCCGGTCCGCGCAGCGACAGGGCCAGCGTCGCCGGCCCGGGGGCGTCCGGCACCTCGATGGGGAGCGTGCCGACCCGCACGACCGAGTCCGCGCCGACGTCGCCCCCGAAGCGCCAGCGCTGCTCGCCGCCCTCCCAGGTGAGGGCGGCGTCCACCACGACGTCGGCCAGGGCCGCGCGCAGGTCGCTGACGACGTGCACGTCGAGCGCCAGCGTGTCCCCGACGGCCACCTCGGCGGGGAGGCGGTCGGCGACGGGGATCACCGGCCGGCACGCGTCGCGCAGGGCGCCGTACGCGGCCTTCGGGACGCGCTCGTGGTCGAGCAGCGACCACGTCACCCCCGGGCTGCCGTCGGCCAGCGAGAACACGGCGAAGCCCCCGGTCGGGCGGTACTTCAGCCGCCGCAGCGCCTCCACGTGGTGGCGGACGAGGTCGGCCTGGTACGCCTGCGTGGCGCGCCGCCACGAGTCGAAGGTGGGGTGGTCGGCGGGCGGCACGCGGCGGTCGAAGATCGACTTCTGGAGCGAGTGCGTCCGGCCCAGGCGCTCCCAGTCGAGGTCGGGCCACCGCGCCGGCTCGCAGAAGTCGTCGGTGTCGGGGACGGCCTGGGCGCCGAACTCGGAGACGAACCGCACCTGCCGGGGCAGGAGGCGGGCGAAGCTGGGGAGCTCGCGCTCCTCGCCGTGGTACCAGCCGAAGTAGAGGTGGCTGTCCGTGCCGTCGAAGAGCGGGGGGTGGGGCAGGACGCCGGAGTGGGCGATGACCGGGCGGCTGCCGTCGGCCCGCTCGAGCGCCCGCTTCACGGAGCGGTCGAGGATGCTCTTGTTCCAGGTCGGCAGCTCCTGGGCGGCCACGAAGCGGCCGGCGCGCTCGGCCAGGTCGCCACCGTCGCCCGGCTCGACGTCGAGGGCGAGCGGCTCGTTGTGACCGCACCACACCGCCAGCGACGGGTGGTGGCCGAGGAGGTCGACCGCCTCGCGTGCCTGCACCTGCGCCTGCTTGCGGATGGTGCGGGCGTAGCCCCACTGCAGCGGCAGGTCCTGCCAGAGGAGCATCCCGGCCTCGTCGGCCGCGTCGTAGAGCTCGGGCCGGCTGATGTGGGCGTGAAACCGGAGGAGGTCGAGGTTCGCCTCCTTCGCCAGGGCGACGTCGCGCACCAGCTCCTCGGGGGTCGCCTCGGCGAGCGCCATGCGGGTCGGCCCGAGGTTGGCGCCCTTGGCGAAGAGGCGCTCGCCGTTGACGTGCAGGACCCAGGCGCGGAGGTGCACCTGGCGGAGGCCGATCCGGCGGGTGGCGCGGTGGCTCACCTCGGCACCCGGGTCGGGGCCGTCGGCCCCCTCGGGGTGGGGGGTGACCTCGACGACGACGTCGTGCAGCGGTTGGTCGCCGAGGGCGTGCGGCCACCAGAGGTCCGGGTCGTCGACGCGCACGACCCACTCGACCTGGTTCTCACCCGCGGCCAGCCGACGCTGGTCGATCACCTCGACGTCGCCGACGGTGGAGCGCAGCGTCACCTCGCCGGCCTCGCACGCGTCGAGCACGGCCCGGAACGACACCTGGGCGCGGGTCTCGTTGGCGTCGCGGCAGAGCACCCGGAGGTGCCGGATGCGGACCGGACCCGTCCGCTCGATCGTCACGGGGCGCCAGATGCCGCCCGGGTTGGCATCGGGGTCGGCGCAGTCCCAATGCTGGAAGACGCCCGTGATGTTCCGCTTGGCCCGGCGGTCGCGCTGCGGGGTGCAGGTCACCTCGACGCCGAGGGTGTGCTCGCGCCGCTCGGCGAGCGCCTCGGTGATCTCGAAGGTGTGGGGGAAGAAGTAGCCCTCGGTGTCGCCGACGTAGCCACCGTCGAGCCACACGTCGCCCTGGTAGAAGAGCCCCTCGAACCGCAGCCAGTGCCGTTCGCCGGGCCGGGGCGTGTCGTGCTCGAACCGGGTGCGGTAGAGGAGCGGCCCGTCCTCGTCGGCGAAGGCCGGCGTGGAGCGCCAGTGCCCCGGGACGGCGAGGTCCTCCCACGCCTCCTCGGGGGCCTCGATCGCCTCGTCGAGCCAGGTGCGCCGCCGGTCGTCGGTGGCCTCGATGGCCTGCCACGACCCTGCGAGCTGCATCCGGCGACGCTACCCCCGCCCAGCCGGCTCCATCGCCGGGCAGCCGCCCGCGCAGCCGTCCAGCCCACGCCCTGCGCCCGCCCCCTCGGCCCGGTCGCGCAGGCCCGACGCCGGACGCGCCGGGCGGGGGTGGCGATAGCGTCGGCCAGATGTCGACCCGCCCTGCCACCATCGGTCAGCTCCGGGACGCGGGCTGGGAGTCCGTGCCGGTGAAGGAGGAGATCCGGCGCAACGCCGTGGCCCGCATCCGGGCCGGCGAGCCGCTGGTCGAGGCGGTGATGGGCTACGAGGACACCGTGCTCCCGCAGCTCGAGAACGCCATCCTCGCCGGCCACGACGTGATCTTCCTGGGGGAGCGGGGCCAGGCCAAGACCCGCATGATCCGGTCGCTGACCGGCCTGCTCGACGAGTGGATGCCGATCGTCGCCGGCAGCGAGATCAACGACGACCCGTATGCGCCCGTCTCCCGCCACGCCCGCGAGCTGGTGGCGGAGAAGGGCGACGACGCCCCGATCGACTGGGTCCACCGCGATACCCGCTACGGCGAGAAGCTGGCCACGCCCGACACGTCGATCGCCGACCTCATCGGCGAGGTCGACCCGATCAAGGTCGCCGAGGGCCGCTACCTCTCCGACGAGCTGACGCTCCACTACGGGCTGGTGCCGCGCACCAACCGTGGCATCTTCGCCATCAACGAGCTCCCCGACCTCGCCGAGCGCATCCAGGTCGGCCTCCTCAACGTCCTCGAGGAGCGCGACGTCCAGATCCGCGGCTTCAAGGTGCGGCTCCCGCTCGACGTCGTGCTCTTCGCGGCGGCCAACCCCGAGGACTACACGAACCGCGGCCGGATGATCACCCCGCTGAAGGACCGCTTCGGCGCCCAGATCCGCACGCACTACCCCCTCGACGTCGAGACCGAGATGGCCATCGTCGAGCAGGAGGCCCGGCCGCTGGACGGCGAGGGCCTCGACGTCGTGATCCCGCCGTTCATGGCCGAGGTCGTGTCCACCATCTCGCAGCTCGCCCGCCAGAGCAGCCACGTGAACCAGCGCTCGGGCGTCTCGGTGCGCCTCACCGTGACCAACGCCGAGACCCTGGTGGCCAACGCCGCTCGGCGCGCCCTCCGAGCCGGCGAGTCCGAGGTCGTGCCCCGCATCTCCGACCTGGAGGCGCTGGCCGCGTCGACCTCGGGCAAGGTGGAGCTCGACACGCTCGACGACGACGGCGGCGAGGTCATCGAGCGGCTGGTCAAGGCGGCGGTGCTCCAGGTCTTCCGCGACCACCTCGACGTCGGCCAGCTCCGCGGCGTGCTCGAGGCGTTCGACGACGGGCGGGTGATCCACGCCGGCGAGGACGTCGCCGCCGCCGACGAGGTGTCGCTGGCCACGGAGATCCCGGCCCTGCGCGACGCCGTCGTGGCCCTGGTCGAGGACGACGAGCGCCCCGGCGTGGTGGCCAGCGCCGTGGAGTTCGTGCTCGAGGGCCTCCACCTCTCGAAGCGGCTCAACAAGGACGCCGACCACCGGGGCACCCGGGCCACCTACCGGGCCCGCTGACCGGTCAGCGGCCGAGCAGCGCCACCCCGGGGCCGCGCAGCGCGGCCCGGGCATCGGGTCGCCCGGCGAGCGCCTGCACCACGTCGACGGCGGCGCCGGTCGCCTCGGGGCCGTCGGGGGGGCCCACCGCCCAGTCGCCGTCGGTGGCCACGAAGCGCACCTGGCGGGCCGCCCGAGCCGTGCCGAACACCAGCCCGATGGGGCGGTAGGCGGCGGCGACCGGCTGGGCTCGCTCGGGCGCCAGCGCCGGCTCGGCCGCCCCGCTCGGGCGCAGGGCGTCGATCCCGTGCACCACCACCTCGCCCAGCGACACGGCGGGCGGCTGGCCGGGGACCACGAAGCGACCACCGGACGCGGCGCGCAGCCGGGCCACGAGCTCGGCCGGCGACGCCTGCCCGACCCGGCGGGCGATGCGGTCGAGCGCCGCCGACGGAGGCCGCAGCTGGCGGGCCAGGTCGAGGGCGACCGAGGCCCGGTTGCCCTCGGCCAGGAAGACGAGGTGGCCCACGGCGTCGCGCGCCCGCCACCCCTCGCACCGGCTCGGCCCGTCCCACGCGGCGTCGGGCAGCTCGTCGAGGGCGTCGGCCAGGGCCAGCCGCTGCTCGGCCACCCACGTCCACTGCTGCTCGGCGTCGTCCACGGCGTCGATCCTCGCGCCGGCGCCCGGGTCGTCGCCTCGCCCGGCAGGGTCGGCGTCGCGGGGCGTCGCGTCAGTCGGGGCCGGTGCCGAACGCGCGGGCGCAGTCCCACGCCCGCTCCACCTCGACCTTCTGGCGGCCGAGGTAGGCGTCGGGGTCCTGGCGCCGGCACCGCCAGTCGGTCACGACCGGACCCCAGCCGACGACCAGCCCGGGCTCGCCGCCCGTCGCCCGGTTCGGGTCGTCGGGGCGCACCACGTCGACGCGGACGACGCCGTACACGAGCTGCAGCGCGACCAGGGCGACGAGCAGCGCGGGCCGGCGATCGAGGGCGACGGCGAGCAGGATCGCGCCGCAGAGCAGGCACGGCAGCAGGTGCGGGACCTTCCACGGGAACCGGACGAAGAGGAGCTGCGAGAGCACCAGGCCGGGCACGGCGAAGCGCACCAGCCACGACACCCGCCACGTCCGCAGCGCGGCGAGCACGCGGGGCAGGGCGGCGAGGGCGACCACGGTGGCGATCGGTCCGAGCAGGGCGACGTCCTTGGCCGCGGCCCGGCCGAGCTGGACGAGCGGGCTCGAGGTGGAGAAGTCGTTGCGGGCGAAGGCGATGCCGCCGGCTTCGACGACCGACGGCACGAACAGCGCCGCGGTGGCCGCCGCTGCGGTCGCGCCGGCGACGAGCGCCCGGCGGCGTGCCGGCCCCCGGTCGGGCTCGGTCAGCTCGGCCAGCAGGAGCGATGCGACCAGGAGGGCGGAACCGATGCGACAGCCCATCGCCAGCGCGGCGAGGACGCCGGCCAGCACGGCGCGGTCCGCACGCAGGGCCAGCGCCGCGCCGACCACGAACGCCAGGGCGAGGAGGTAGTCGGTGGTGGAGGTGGCAGCCACGAGGAACCACGGGTTGGCGGCGACGAGGGCCACCGCCCACCGCCCACCGGGCGCCACGCCCTCGCGGCGCAGGAGGCGGTCGAGGGCCACGACCAGGGCCAGGGCCGCGGCGACCGAGGCCAGGTTGGTGAGGAGCGGCCCGCCGACGACGTCGAGCACGCCGACGATCGCCTCGTGCACCGGCGAGCCCGGCGCCCGGCTGGGCAGGTAGCTCAGGTGGCGGGCGATGGCCCGGCCCGAGCGGAACACGTTGGCGACGTCGAGGTCGTTGCCCGGCCCCTGGCCGACGAGCGGCACCGCCACCACCAGCACCAGCACGGTGCCGGCCAGCGCCCACGGCCCCGGGCCCCCGCTCACCCGCAGCCGTGCCAGCACGGAGCGGCAGTCTACGAACCGACCACCACCCCCCAGCGGCACACCCTCCGCCCGGGCGGCGGAACCGTTCTTGGTACACGGATGGTCGCTGGGCGACCACCTGTGCACCGAGAAGCGCCTCGAAGCCCCGTCTGCGAGCGGTCGGGCGCTTCTTGGTACGTGGATGGTCGACATGCGACCACGTAGGTACCGAGAACGGCCCCGCGGCTGGCGGCCTGCGGCCTGGGGTCAGCCGAGCTTGGTGAGCTGGGCGACGGCGGTGAGGAGCCAGAGGCCGGCCAGGCCCAGCCCGACGAGTGGGAGGAGGCGGCGGTGGCGGGTGTCCGCCAGCACCAGCGCGGTCGACAGGAGGCCCGCCTCGGTGCCCGCTCGCATGAACGCGGTCGCGCCCGACCACAGGTAGGCGTTGAGGACCACGACCACGGCCACCGCGGGAAGCCACGCCAGCCGCTCGGCCCACGGCGCCCCGGTGGTCCGCCAGCACCACGCCGCGCCGGCGAGCAGGGCCACCAGGCCGGCGATCGAGAGCAGCCGGAAGGCGTCCTCGCCGCCGCTGGGCGGGAGGAGCTCGCCGAGCTGGTCGACGAGGCCGGCGAACGGCGCGCTCAGGTTGTTGTCGCCCGACGACGTCACCGGCAGCGACCCGAACCGCTCGCGCTGCAGCAGCTGCCACCCGACGAACGCCACGAGCGGCACCACCCCGGCCAGCAGCTGGCCGACGGACCCCGCCGCCGCCGATGTGGCCGGCGCCTCGTCCCGGCGGCGGGCGGACCACCACGCCAGGGCGCCGGCCGCGGCCACGCCCACGGGCACGACGGCCGTCGTGTCGCGCGTCAGCACGGCGGCGGTGAGGAGGGCAGCGGCGATCGGCCACCGGCCCCGCCGCAGGGCGAGCAGGCCGCCCAGCACGAACACCGAGGCCACCAGCTCCGACGTGTCGAGCGACAGGGAGTAGGCGAACCCCGGCCACAGCGCGAACAGCAGCCCCCAGGCGGCGTGGCGCCCGCTGGTGCGAGCCAGCGCGCCGCCGACCGCGCCTATAGCGGTGGCGGTCGCCACGTTGAGCCCGAGGAGGGCCCACGGCACGAGGTCGGGGTCGCCGCCGCTCGCCGCGAAGGCCAGGGCCCCGTACCCCCAGCGGGCGTTGCGCAACGACGGCAGGTCGAACGTGACGCCCCCGACCTCGTCCTCGGTGGACCAGGGGGCCACGCCGAGCCGGTAGAAGAACTGCCCGTCGAAGCCGTCCTCCACGTCGGGCTGCACGGTGAGCGATCCGCGGGCATCGGCCTCGCTGGACCACGGCGGCGCGGCGTGGACGAGGAGCGAGGCGTCCCCGCCCGCCCGGACGAGGAGCGCGGCGGCGAAGGCCACCGCCAGCGCCCCGGCGACGAGGGCCGGCGCCCACACCCGGTCGGGCAGCCGGGTCCGCCGGGCCGGCGCCATCGGTGGGGCGGT
>DATAGR010000013.1:0-5918 GCA_036263575.1 Aquihabitans sp.
TGGCGTAGGACTCTGCGGCGTGGGTCTCCCGGCCGATCGTGCGGATGCTGAGGGCGGCGACGGCGCCCCGGTCGGCCACCTCGTGGAGGGCCGGGGTGGCGCTCGGCGTGAGGTCCTCCCACCCGAGGCCGGGCACCGAGACGACCACGACGCGACCGACGACCGGGTGGTCGCCCGCCTGCTCCTCCGACGCGCCGGTGGGGGCCGCGGCCGCGACCACCGCCAGGCCGATCGCGGCCACGGCCAGGCCGAGCCGCCCCGGCCCCCGCACCGCCCGGTGCCCACCCATCAGCCGGTACCCGTCCGCAGGGCGCCGACGAGCTCGCCGGGCGCCGGGCCGCCGAGCGCCCGGACGAGCACGAGGTAGCCGGCGGTGCCGGCTGCGCCCAGGACCGCGAGGGCGGCGAGGACCGCCGCCCGGCCGGAGGGGTCGGCCACTGCGACGGCCGCGGCCAGGACGGCGCCGACCGCCGATGCCGCGGCCACGGGACGGGCGACCTCGGCGAGCAGCGACGCGGGTCGAGGTGACCCGGTCGCCGCGGTGCGTCCCAGCAGCGCGGCGGCGCCGACGAGGTAGGTGAAGGAGTGCCCGGCGGCCAGGGCGGTGACCCGGTGGCGGTCGGGCACCATCGCCGACGCCAGCACCATGGCCGCGCTCCCGGCCACCACGACGACGAGGCTCACCAGGGCCGGCGTGCGGGTGTCACCGCGGGCGTAGCTCACCCTGCTGGCGAAGAGGAACAGCGCGTAGCCGACCAGGCCGGGGGCGAACCCGGCGAGGGCGCCGGCGACCTGGGCGGCGCCGGCGGGCGTGGTCTCGCCGAACAGCACGCCTCTGCTGACCAGGCCGCCGAGGGCGCCCAGCAGGGCGGCCGCCCCGGCGACGAGGTAGGCGATGGTGCGCACCCCTCGGCGCACGGCGTCGGCGAAGCCGGCCTCGTCGCCGGCGACGAACCGGCGCGACATCGTCGGGAACAGCCCGGTCAGCACCGGCAGGGCGAAGAGCGCGTACGGCAGCAGGAAGAACTGGAAGCCGACCTGGTACGCCACGACCCCGCCCTCCACGCGGTTGCCGAGCACGAGCACGGTCACGAGGAGGAGCTGGGTCGAGGCGAGGAGGGCGCCGGCCCAGGCGCCCTGGCGGGCCAGGCGGCGCACCTCCGGGTGCCGGTGGTCGAGGTTGGGGCGCAGGCGGAAGCCGGAGCGGAGCACGACGAGCACGGGGAGGCCGCAGAAGGCGACGACCCCCAGGGTGGTGCCGCCGGCGAGGACCCACGTCTCGGCTGCGGTGAGGTCGATGTCGGTGCCCGCCCCGTCGCGCAGCCGCCAGAAGACGGCGCACGCAGCGATGACCACGACGTTGTTGGCCAGCGGGGCGACGGCGCCGGCCGTGAAGCGGTCGTGGGCGTTGAGCACGCTCGTGGCGACCAGCCCGGCGCCGTAGCAGACGACCTGCGGGAGGAAGAACCACAGGAGCACGGCGCCCAGGCGGGCCTGCTCGGCTCGGACACCGGGGTCGGCGGCCCCGGCGAACAGGGCTCGGGCCAGCCACGGCGCCACCAGGGCGCCGACCGCGGCCACCACGACGAGGGCGAGGGTGGCCAGGCCCAGGACGGCGCCGGCGAGGTGCTCGGCGCCGGCAGGGTCGTCGCGATCGAGCCGGAGGACGAGCGCCGGGATGAGCACCGCCTGGACGACCCCGGCGACCACGAGCTCGAACACCACGTTCGGGACGGTGTTGGCCGACTGGTACACGTTGCCGAGGAAGGTGGTGCCGAGCACCGCGGCCACCACGACGATGCGCACGAAGCCGGTCGCGCGCGACACCGCGGTCAGCGCGCTCATGAGCGCCATGGAGCGGGCCAGGCCGGCGGGCCGCGCCGCGTCGACCGGCGCCGTCACGGCAGAGGTCCGGTCACGTCCCGCCGGGGGTCTCGGACTGCCGCCCGTCACCCAGGCCGTAGTGGCCCCGGATGCCGGCGTCGAGGTCGTCGAGCGCCCAGACCGCGGCGAGCAGGCCGCTGAGCCGCTCGAGGTCGTCGACGGTCGAGATGTCGCCGCGGAGGTCGCTGTCGTCGCGCACCGCGCCCACGACGGCGGTGCGCGACTCCTCGGCCTGCTCGCCCACCGCCGCGCTGGCGAGGACCACGGGCACCGGCCCGTCGGCGGCCATGGCCCGCAGCACGGGGAGCAGGAAGTCGGCGTCGGGCGTCGCCGGCTCCGGACCCGACACGACCAGGTACCGCAGGCCGCCGCCGGCGAGCACGCCGGACTCGTCGGGGGGCTCGACGCCGTCGACCCGCGGCGGCGCCTCGTAGCCGAGGTAGCCGGCCTCCACGAGGTCCTGCACGACCGCCGGCGTGGGCTGCTCGGACTCGGGCGTCCGCGTGGCCGCCTCCACCAGGGCGCCGGCGACCGCCGTGGTGAGCCCGCTCTGGAGGACGGGCCGGTTGTCGGCCTCGGCCCCGAGGATCTCGGCGAGCTGGTCGTCGTCGCCGGCGTCGAGGCGGAGGCGGTCGGTGACGGTGAGCGTGCCCCGCAGGTCGGCGCCCGACGCGGCGAGCATGCGCCGGGCCTCGACCAACGAGTCCTGGTCGATGTCCTCGCTGGCCAGCACCAGCACCGGCACGTCGGCCAGGCGGCCGCCGACGAGGAGGTCGGCGGCCTCGAGGAGCGCCTCGTCGGTCTGCGTGGCCCGCGCCAGCTCGGCCTGGAGGCGGGCGTTCTCGGCGTTGGCGTCGTCGATGCCGCCCTCGGCGCTGCGGATCTGGCGCTTGAGCTGGTCGACCGTGGCCGTGTTCAGGAAGCCGGTGCCCATGGCGACGCCGATGGCCAGGGCCAGGAAGACGGCCGTGAGGCTCACCACGTGGTAGCGGAGGTTGATCATCGGGGGTTCACCGGAAGTCCAGGAGGTAGCCGCGGAGCACGAGCCGGATCGGTTCGCTGACGGCCACGAGGAGCAGGAGCGTTAACAGGGCCGCGCCCACCAGCAGGAGGAGGTCCCGCTTGCGCACCCGATGCTGGTACAGCCGGCTCACGCCGCGGGCATCGACCAGCACCGCGCCGACCTTCATGCGGACGAGGAACGTCGACGCCATGCCGCCTCGGCCCTTGTCGAAGAAGTCGACCATGGAGTTGTGGCCGCCCACGAGCACGATGAGGTCGGCGCCCTTCTCGAAGGCGAGCAGCATGGCGATGTCCTCCGACGTGCCCGCCGAGCGGAACAGCTTGTGGTCCAGCTCGAGGCCGTCGAGCACGGCGGCGCCGGGTGCCTCGCCGTCGGGGAAGGCGTGCACGACGAGCTCGGCACCGCAGCGCAGCGCCTCCTCGCTCACCGAGTCCATGTCGCCGATGATCAGGTCGGGGGTCACGCCGGCGCGCAGGAGGGCGTCGGCGCCGCCGTCGACGCCGATGGCGATGGGCTGCATCTCCTGCAGGTAGCCGGTGCGCCGCAGCAGCTCGAGGTCCTCGCGGTAGTCGGCGCCGCGCACCACGACCAGGACCTGGCGGTTGCGGAAGTCGAGGTCGATGTCGGGGATGTCGGGGTCGTCGACGAGGAGGTGGGCCTCGTGCTGCAGGTAGCTGAGCGTGTTCTCGGCGAAGCGCTCGAGCTCCTCGCCCATGGCCCGCCGGGCCTCCTCGATGACCTGCTCCAGGGAGGCGCTGGTCTGGCGCCGACCCCGCAGCAACGGGGCGCCGTCGAGCCAGACGGTGTCGCCCACCACGGCGATGTCGGCCCCGTCCGGGATCCGATCGAGGGCGTCGGCACCGCACGAGTCGACCAGCGGGATCCCGGCGCCGACCACCAGGAGGGGCCCCACGTTCGGGTAGCGCCCGCTCGCTGACGGCGCCGCGTTCACGACGGCCCCGACCCGAGCGGCGATCAGGCCCTCGGCGGCGATGCGGTCGAGGTCCTCGTGGTCGATGACCGCCACCTCGCCGGGTCGGATGCGGCGGATCAGGCGCTTGGTGCGCCGATCGATGCGGGCCGTGCCCGAGGCGTCGGGGCCCTCGCCGAGCGGCTCGTAGGGCTCGACGGCGGTCATCGGCCGCGCTCGCGCGCCGCCACGCCCAGTAGCTCGCTGGCGGCCTCCTGGACCCGCTCGCTGTCGGGGGTGCCCGACAGCATCCGCGACAGCTCGACGACGCGTGCCGCCTCGTCGAGCGGCGAGGCACTGGCTCGCGTGGTCCCCTTCCGCACGTCCTTGCGCACGTGGACCTGGTGGTCGGCGAACGCCGCCACCTGGGGCAGGTGCGTGACCACCAGGACCTGGTGCTCGGCGCCCAGCTCGGCCAGCGAGCGGCCCACCGCCAGGGCGGCGGCCCCGCCGATGCCGGCGTCGACCTCGTCGAAGACGAGGACCGGGGGCGCCGCGCTCAGCACGAGGCGCAGGGCCAGCATCGACCGGGCCAGCTCGCCGCCCGACGCCACCTTGCTCAGCGGCGCGGCGTCGCTGCCCGGGTTGGCGGCCAGCAGGAGCTGGACGTCGTCGCCTGGATCTTCGGCGCCCACGGCGACCTCGATCCGGGCGTTCGCCATGGCCAGGGCGCGCAGGTGGGCCTGCACGGCCCCGGCCAGGCGGGGCCCGGCGGCCCGGCGCTGCTCGCCCACGACCGCAGCGGCTGCCGCCTCGCGCTCGACCGCCGCGGCCAGGTCCCGCTCGAGTGCCGCCGCCCGGGCGTCGTGGCCGTCGAGGCGGGCCAGCCGGGCCCGTGCCGCGTCGCGGTAGGCGATCACGTCGGCCAGCGTGCCGGCGCCCGGGCCGGCGTCGTCGTCGATCGGCGCGGTGCCGTACTTCCGGCGCAGATCGACCAGGAGCTGCCGACGTTCCCGGAGGGCGGCGAGCCGGGCCGGGTCGTCCTCGATGCCCTCCCCCACGGTCCGCACCTCGGCGGCGACGTCGCCGAGCTCGGCCTGGACGGCTCGCAGCCGCCCCACGAGGTCGTCGAACGGGCCGTGGCCGGCGAGCGCCCCCACGGCGGTGCCGACGCCGTCGATGGCGCCGCCGTCGTCGGCCAGCGCGGCGGCGGCCAGCGTCGCCGCCTCCCGGTGGCCGACCGCCCCGGCCAGCAGGTCCTCCTGGGCGTCGAGGTCCTCGTCCTCGTCCGGGTCGGCCAGCTCGGCGCCGTCGAGCTCGGCCACCTGGAAGCGGAGGAGGTCGGCTTCGCGGGCACGGGCGCCGGCGTCGCCACCGAGCGCGGCGAGCTCCTGCTCGAGGCGTCGCCGCTCGGACCGGGCGTCCTGCAGGGGCCCTCGGTCGATCCCGGCGAAGCGATCGAGCGCGTCGCGCTGGGTGGCCGGGGCCAGGAGCGACTGGTGGGCGTGCTGGCCGTGCAGGTCGACGAGGGCGCCCGCCCGCTCGGCCAGGGCTGCGGCGGTGGCCATGCGGCCGTCGACGTAGGCGCGCGACCGCCCGTCGGCCGGCACGACGCGGGTCAGGATCAGCTCCTCGCCGTCGACCTCGAAGCGCCCCTCGACCACGGCCTCGGCGGCGCCCGTGCGCACGACCGATGCGTCGGCCCGCCCGCCGAGGAGGAGGTCGATGGCGCCGACGACCATGGTCTTGCCGGCACCGGTCTCGCCGGTGAGCGCCGTCATGCCGGCCCCGAGCACGAGGCCGAGGTGGTCGATGATGCCGAGGTCGGTGACCGCGAGCTCGACGAGGCGGGCCGGCGGGCGACCGGCGGTGGCGCTCACCGGCCGCTGAGGCCGAACTTGGCCTTCAGGATGCGGTGGAAGTCACGGCCGCCGAACGTCACGAACCGCGCCGGGCGCGGGTCGGCGCCGACGGTGACGCTGCTGCCGGGCTCGAGGCCCTGGACGTGCTCGCCGTCGACCGCGACGCCGGCGGCGCGGTCACCGAGGACCTCGACGCGCACCACGCTCGACGGCTCGAGCACCATCGAGCGGTCGAACA
>DATAGR010000014.1:0-3035 GCA_036263575.1 Aquihabitans sp.
CCCGAGGCCGTGGTCCTCGCCGACGAGGAGGACCGCATGGTGGCCGCGCTCCTCGACGTCCTCGATCCGAAGACCCGTCTGGCGGTCGAGCAGCGCTTCGGCCTCCACGACGGGCGCAAGCGCTCCTACCGGGAGATCGGCGAGGAGCTCGGGATCACCGCCGAGGGCGCCCGTCGCATGGTCAAGCGAGCCGTGACCACGATCCGCGACGGCGCCCGAACGACCCAGCCGGCCTGAGGTCCCGCTCGGCCACGCCCCGGTCGCTCGCAAGCACTCGTCCCTGCCGCCCTCCCGGCTCGTCGAGCCATGGGCTCATGCAGCGCTCACGTGGGCTCCACGCGGTCGCAGCGATGGTGACCTCGGAGATCCTCGACTTCGGAGCACGCATGACCTCGCCCTCGACCGCCGACGCCACCACCGATCCCGTCATCGGCTCAGAGCGATGACGTTGATCGCGATCCTCGCACTGGTGCTGGCGATCGGGGTCGGCCTGGCATGGAGGTGGGCTCCGACCCCGTACCGAGCCCTGCCCCCGGGATCGCCAGGCGAGGATGTCGGGGTCCGGACCGGCTCCGTCTCGGCCCGACCCGACCTCCGCGGCCCGGCGGTGGCGTACCTCAGGGGCGTCTCGGTCGTCCTCGTCGCCGGCTTCTGGGCGGGGCTGCTGGTCACCGGCCCGGCGGTGCGCCTCGCCATGCGGTTGCTCGCGGTGACCGGCGGCGACCGCGCCCAGGGGATGGTCACCGAGGCGAACGAGGTGGTCGGGGAGATCGACCTCGGCGGCACCATCGGCTTGATCATCTTCGGCGGGATCCTGCCCGGCCTCCTCAGCGCCGCCATCTACCTGCTGGTGCGACGCTGGCTCCCAGAGGGCCGTCTCGGCGGGTTGGTGTTCGGCTTGGCGCACCTGGTCATCGGGGCGACGCGCCTCGATCCCCTCCGCCCGGACAACCCGGACTTCGGGCTGGTCGGTCCGGGCTGGTTGTCGGTCCTCGCGTTCGGGCTGGCGTGCATCCTCCACGGTGTCGCCGTGGCTGCGTTCGCGAACCGGTTCAGCCAGCGCCACCCGAGCCCGGCCGGCTCGGCGCGCTCGCGGGTGCGGGCAGGGCTGCCGCTGGTCCCACCGGCGCTGTTGCTGATCCCCGGCTTCGTCCTGTTGGTCCCCCTCCTCGTCGGGCTCCTCGTCGCGGTGGCCTCCGCCCGGTGCCACCCGATCGTTCGATCCCTCCGGAACCCGGCGACGGTCCTCATCGGACGTCTCGCCCTCGGTGCCGTCGTCGTGGCGTTCCTGCCCTGGACGATCATCGACCTGCGGGAGATCCTCGTCGCCTGAGCGTCCAGCGCGGCGGCGCCAGCGCAGGGTGCTCGGGATCAGGTCACGTCGAGCCGAGCGACGTACGTTCGTCGAACTCGAGCGGCATCGGCGGGTCGGGCCGGATCACCGCATGGAGCACGAGGGTCGCCGCTCCCGCGAGCAACCAGCCGGCGAGGACCTCCCCGACGCGGTGGTAGCCGAGCGTGACCCGCGAGATGCCGACCAGCGCGGCGGCGATGGGGGCGCCGATCACGACGGCGGACCGCTCGCCGTCGACCCGGCGCACCGCGACGAACGCCAGGGCGATGGCCATGGTGTTGGCGGCGTGCCCGCTCGGCAGGGAGTCCTGGGCGTCGGACACCGGGATGGCGCGCACCAGCCGATCGACGGCGAGGAGCGCGAGGTAGCCAGCCGGCACCAGCACCGCCGCCTGGCGCCATCGCCGGGTGAGGACGGCGGCTCCAGCGACGAGGACGCACAGGATGATGGCGCTGCGAGCGGTCGGCTCGAGGCCGTAGGCGCGGTGCGGCGATGGGAGGCGGGGCGTCGACGAGACGGCCTTGATCGAGCGGCTCGCGACGTGGACGAGCGCAGCGACGCTGAGGGTGAACAGCGCCGCCTTCGGACGCCTCGACGCGATCAAGGCGACGAGGAGGACGCTGAGCACCGCGAGGCGCACGGGCGCGCCACCGATGCTCGACACGAGCCCGGATGGCCCGAGGATCCAGGACCGGTCGCCGGGCGCCTGGTGCGACAGCGCCAGGGCGCTCGACAACATCTCCACCACGAACCCCATCGCCGCCGGACGAACACGACCTGGGAGACCATGCCCGTCCCCCGCTGCTGGCGCATCGCCCAGCGGGTTGATCGCTGCTCACCGCTGGGCGAGTGCGACCTCGGCGCCTAGGCGCCGAGGCGGATGAACTCGCCGACGGAGGGCGTGCCGTCGGCGTCCTCGATGACGAGGAGGTAGTCGCCCGGCGGTGCGATGGCGCCGTTCGCCGGTGCCTGCGCCTGGAGCGACGAGCCGTCCGCCGTGAACTCGAGCGGGACGTAGCGCTGGTTCATGTCGATGGCGTGGGTGGTGGCCGAGGGGCGGATGAGGGCGACGGAGCTCACCTCACCGGGCGCGGCGGTCCCGACGGCGAAGGTCGAGCCGAACGACGCCGACGCCGGCGAGGCGGTGATGGTCGGTCGCTCCCCGGCGAAGAGGTAGGGCGGTGAGTACACCTGGGCGTGGAGCCGCGCAGGTGACGGTTCGCCACCGGCGGTGAGGACCCGACCATCGGGGAGCAGCACGGCGGTCGAGTGGTACATGCGGGGTTCGGCCATGGCGTCGACGGTCCGCCACGTCTCGGTGCCGGGATCGACGATCTCCGCCTTGAGCACCGCAGCCGCCGGGTCATCGGCGCGGCCGGTGCCGCCGACCGCGAGGACCGTGCCGTCGGCGAGCAGCGTCAGGTTCATACGTCGTCGGGCGTGGGCCATCGGGGCCACGCTGCGCCACGCCGGGTTCGGCACGTTCATGTCGATGACGGCCGCCTGCGCCTGGGCCGGGTCGCCGCCGCCGGCGCGCAGGATCTTGCCGGGTGCGTACATCACCCCCGACTCGGAGTAGCCGCTCGTCGAGAACGGCGCCGTCGGGCCGTTCGTGACGGTGCCGGTGCCGGCGAGGTCGAACACCTTCGTGCTCGTCCCCGGCCCGGACTCGTAGACGGTG
>DATAGR010000015.1:0-3116 GCA_036263575.1 Aquihabitans sp.
ATCCTCGCCGACGCCGACACCCTCACCGGCCGACGCGCCACCGCAACCTCTGGCGAGCCGACCATGGACCCGGTGTGCGAGATCGTCGGCCACGGCCCCATCCCCGCCGACGCCGCCCGCCGCCTCCTCTGCGACGCCGACACCTCCATCGCGACGACCACACGCAGCCACAGCGAAGTGCTCGACGTCGGGTTCCGCCACCGACTCGCCACCCCCGCCCAACGCCGCGCCCTCATCGTCGAGTCCCGCGGCACGTGCCAGTTCCCCGGCTGCGACGCCCCCCACACCTGGTGCCAGGTCCACCACCTCACCCCGCACGACCCCGTCCGACGCACCGGACCCACCGACCTCCGCAACCTCGCCTACCTCTGCCACACCCACCACCACGCCGTCCACGAAGGCGGCTACCGCCTCGCACGCGGCCCCAACGGCCTCCACGCCCACCGCCCCGACGGCACCCCCATCAACATCCCCCTCCACCACCGCCCACCACCGCCACCGGCCAACCAACCCGGCGAGGAGCAAGGCGGCGCCCAACCACGAGCCGCCTGACGGCCCTGGCCGGGGCTTCGGCCGGCGCCGCTCCCCCCACCGGCCTTCCGATCGTCAACCGCCGACGCCCAGCGCCCCTGGGCGTCAGCGGCGCGCCCGCGGTTGCGTGCCGCCTCGGTGCGCCCGTCCCCGTGAGCTGTACCGGCGGGCCGGCTCACTCGGCGCGGACGCAGTCCAGGTAGCCGTCGGCGGCGAGGCGGCGCTTCTCGGTGCCGACGGGGCAGGCGCCGCCGTCGGGGACCCGGCGCACGATCCGCAGCTCGTGGGGGCCGCTGCACGGGACGACCGTGGTGGTGGGCCCGGTCGAGACGTCGACGCAGGTGCCGGCCTGCGACTCGGGCGCCCGGGGCGCGGGCTCGTCGTCCGACGAGGTGGCGTACGCCGTGCCCACGAAGATCAGGCCCAGCACGACCAGCACGACGAACCAGGGCCCGTGGCGGAACAGCCCCGCCTGCACCGGGCCCATGTTCGGCAGCACGTCGACGAGGTCGTCGTCGTCGGGGACGGCCGGGGCCGTCGAGCGGCCGGAGGCGCCGGCCGAGGACCGAGGGCGGGAGCCGGCCAGCCGGCTGTCGTCGTAGCGGCGCCGGCGGCCCGGATCCTGCAGCACCTGCCACGCCTCGTTGACCTCGCGCATCCGGCGTTCGGCCAGGGCGCGCTCGGCCGGCGTCCCGCTCACGGCCCGGTCCGGGTGCAGGCGGGCGGCGAGGGTGCGGTACGCGGCGCGGATCTCCTCGGTGGAGGCCGAGGGGCTCACGCCGAGGCGTTGGTAGTGCGTGCTCGTGGCCGGCTCCGTGGCTGGGGGGATCGGGTCCAGCGTACGAGCGGGGCGCCGTCGCTCAGTAGCCCAGGTCGGGATCGACCAGGCCCTCGAGCGGCTCGCCGGCGGCGTAGCGGGCCACGTTGGTGGTGATCCGGGCCGAGAGGAGCGGTCGGGCCATCTCGGCAGTGTTGCCGGTGTGCGGGGTGATCAGCACGTCGGGGTGGGACCACAGCGGGTGCCCGTCGGGCAGCGGCTCGGGGTCGGTGACGTCGAGGGCGGCGCCGCCGAGGTGGCCCGCCTCGAGCACCTCGACCAGGGCGTCGGTGTCGACGTGCTCGCCACGGGCCACGCTGACCAGCCACGCGCCCGGCGCCAGCAGCCGCAGCTCCTCCGCCCCGATGACCTGGCGCGTGGCGTCGACCAGCGGCAGGGCGAGCACGACGGCGTCGGCGCCCGCCAGCGCCTCGTGGAGGTCGGCGGGGGCGAGGACCCGGTCGACGCCGTCCATGGGCACCGGCGTGGTGCGCACGACGGTGATCGCGCAGTCGAAGGGCGCGAGGAGGCGGATCAGCACCTCGGCGATGCCGCCGCCGCCCAGGATCGTGACGCGAGCGCCGAACAGGTTGCGGCCGGCGTCGGAGGTCCACGTGCGCTCCCGGGCGAAGCGGTGGAGCTGGCGGAACCCGGCCAGCAGCATGGCGAAGGCGTGCTCGGCCACGGGGTCGCTGTACACGCCCTTGGCGCACGACCAGGTGCGCTCCCGGTCCACGATCCCCCGGTACGGGTCGATGCCCGCCCACGGCAGCTGCACCCAGTCGATCGCCGGGTGCTCGGCGAGGAAGGCGGCCAGCCCGTCGGGGTCGTCGGCGCGGGTCCACACGACGGCGGTGGCCTCGGCCGGCTCGACCACCCTCGCCCCACCCGCCTCCACCGCGGCGTCGATCCACGCCGCGGTGCGGGGCTGGGTGGTCACCAGCGGCGGCCGGTGCTCGGAGGGCGCCTGCAGGGACATGGCTGCGACCGTACCGGGACCCGCCAGCGGGACGGGACGGCGCCGGCACGGGACCGGTCGTTCGCCCCACGACCGTCTTTCTCGCTGACCGGACACCGCCGTAGCCTCGGCGGCGTGACCCGCCCGCCTCGACGCGATCCCAGCGCCGAGGAACTGGCCACCCGACCGGAGCAGACCGAGCTCGCCGACGAGGTCGAGGACGCCTACGTCGAGGGCACCCGGCCGTTGGTGCCGGGGACGGCGCGCTCCGCCTTCAGCCACCCGACGTTCCGCACCGTCTACCTCGGGGCCTTCGCCTCCAACATCGGCACCTGGATGCAGAACGTGGTGCTCGGCGCCCTGGCCTACAACCTCACCGGGTCGGCCGTGTTCGTGGGGATCATGACGGCCGCCCAGCTCGGCCCGCTGCTGCTCTTCTCGATGGTGGGCGGGATGCTCGCCGACGCGTTCGACCGCAAGAAGCTCCTCGTCGCCCTGAGCGTGCAGCAGGCGCTGTTCTCGCTGGCCCTCGCCGTCGTGACGGTGCCGGAGGACCCCAACCGGGTCGCCATGGTCGCCGTCGTGCTGTGCATCGGCGTGGGCAACGCGCTCTACGCGCCGGCGTTCAGCGCGGTCGTCCCCGTCCTGGTCCCCCGCCGCGACATGTCGGGCGCCATCTCCCTGAACTCGGTGCAGATGAACGCGTCACGGGTGGTCGGGCCGGCCATCGGCACCACGATCTACGCGTCGTTCGGGCCGTCGTGGGTGTTCGTGGTCAACGCCGTGAGCTTCGCCTTCGTGATCGCCAGC
>DATAGR010000016.1:0-4673 GCA_036263575.1 Aquihabitans sp.
CGCCGGCGCCGGTGGTGAGCAGCGCCTGCAGGGCCGAGGCCCGCGCCCGGGCGTCGGTGTCGGTCCAGCCGATGAGGAGGTACGAGGTCACCGACGTGAGCTCCCACGCCACGTACAGCACCAGCAGGTTCGACGCGGTGACGACGCCGAGCATGGCGGCGGTGAACACGAGGAGGAGGCCTGCGAGCCGGTGGAGCCCCGGCCGGTCGGCGGCGAAGTACTGCGCCGAGTACAGCTGCACGAGGAGCCCGATGCCCGTGACGAGCAGCACCATCAGCAGGGAGAACCCGTCGAGGCGGAGGTCGAGGCCGAGGCCGAGGGCGGGCACCCAGCTGAGGTGCTCGGTGGGGACGCGCCCGTCGAGCACGCCGCCGGCGTGCGCCACGGCCCAGGCCAGGCCGCCCAGCGGCGCCAGCGCGGCGAGCACGAACGCCCGGCGGCCGAGGGGGCGCCCGGCGGCGAGCAGGCCAAGGCCGAGGGCGGCGTGGATGGCGAGCAGAGCGGTCAGCGGGCCCTCCCGGGGTCGGCGAAGCAGATCGCCGACCAGGCTTCCCGGCACACCAGGGCCGACCCTACCGGGCGGCGCTCCGCTGGTCGTCAGCCGATGACGCGACCGGTCGGCATGCGGGGCCCGAACACCATCACGACGGTCGTGCCTCCAGGGCTGGCCACGAACTCGAGCTCGTCGGCGAGCAGCCGGATGAGGGGGATGCCCAGCCCGCCCTCGTGGTCGAGGCGGGCCGGGTCCGTGACCGCCGGGTGGCGGGGCAGGCGGTCGGGGTCGAACCCCCCGCCGTGGTCCCGCACCCTGAGCTCGATCCGCCCGCGCTGGGCCACGCACCGCAGCAGGATGCGGCCCCGGGCGCGGTCGGGCGAGGCGATCTGCGCCTGGATCGCGTTGGTGCACGCCTCCGACACGGCGAGCCGGAGGTCGGCGGCCCGCTCGTCGTCGAACAGCGGGTCGACCGCCGCGACCGCGCCGACCACGAGGCGGGCGACGGAGACGACCTCGGGGCGCGCCGGCAGCTCCAGCTCGATGACCTCGTCGGTCGCCGGTGCGTGCTCGAGGACCACGGACGAACCTCGAGGCTGCGGGGGCGCCGCCCTCAGGCGGCGACGGCCTCGGACATCGAGCCGTAGATCTGGAACACCTGGTCGAGCCCGGTGATCTCGAACACCTTGACGATCCGCGGCTCGGTGCAGACCAGCTTGACGTCGCCGTCGTGGACCCGCACCCGCTTCCGGGCGCCGATGAGCACCCCCAGCCCCGTGGAGTCGATGAAGTCGACGTCCTCGAAGTCGACGACGATCCGGTGCTGATCGTCGTTGACGAGCTTGATCAGCTGCTCGCGCAGGCGGGGGGCGGTCGCCACGTCGATCTCGCCCCCGACACGGAGCACGGACCAGCCGTCCTGCTCGCTCACGTCGAGTCGAAGGTCCATCGGTGGCTCCTGGCGTCGTGGGATCGGCACCAACCTACCCGTCGCCGTCCGTAGCACCCCAACCACGCGGCGAGCGCCGCTTCCCACGCAGGGCGAGCTACCGGAGCGGGACGCCACGGCGTACACTCCGAACGCCTGTTCCCTGCCCGCTGGCGCCTCGCATGGCCCTCACGTCACCCGATCCGGTCGACGCCCACGTCGAGCTCCTCCGCCGCCGCCTCGGTGACGGCCTGGTGCACCTGGAGCGCCTCCCGGCGCGCCCCGCCGCCCACGGCACGCTGGCCCACCCGCTGCGCCCCGCGCTCGCCGAGCGCCTGGTCGAGCTCGGCATCGACGACCTGTGGTCCCACCAGGCCGAGGCCATCGACCTGCTCCGGGCCGGGCGCTCCACCGTGGTGGCGACCGGGACGGCCTCGGGGAAGTCGCTCTGCTACCAGCTGCCGATCGCCGAGGCGGTGGCCGACCCCATCCGCCCCGGCACGGCCCTGGCGCTGTTCCCCACCAAGGCCCTCGCCCAGGACCAGCTGCGAGCCCTGGGCCACCTCGACGCACCGGGGCTGGTGGCGGCCACCTACGACGGCGACGCCGACGCGGACCAGCGCACGTGGGCTCGCGCCAACGCCAACGTGGTGCTCACCAACCCCGAGATGCTCCACCACGGCATCCTGCCGAACCACGGGCGGTGGGCCACCTTCCTGATGCGCCTCCGGTACGTCGTGGTCGACGAGCTGCACGTGCTGCGTGGCGTGTTCGGCAGCCACGTCGCCCACCTCCTCCGCCGGCTGCGGCGCCTGTGCGCGCACTACGGCGCCTCGCCGACGTTCGTGTTCTCGTCGGCCACCATCGGCGATCCCGCCGAGCTGGCGAGCGACCTGTGCGGGCTCCCGGTCACCGCCGTGGAGCGCGACGGCTCCCCGCACGGCGAGCGGCTGGTGGCGCTGGTGGACCCCGGCCGCATCGAGACCGGCGGCGCGCCGCTGTCGCCGAACCGCGTGACGGCGACGCTCGTGGCCGATCTCGTGCGGGGCGGCCACCGCACGTTGGCCTTCTGCCGAAGTCGAGCCGGCACCGAGGTCGTCGCCGCCGAGGTCGTGCGCCGCCACCCCGACCTCGCCGGCCGGGTGCGGCCCTACCGCGGCGGCTACCTCACCAGCGAGCGGCGCGAGATCGAGGCCCAGCTCTTCAGCGGCACGCTCGGCGGCGTGATCGCGACCTCGGCGCTCGAGCTCGGCGTCGACGTCGGGGGCCTCGACGCCGTCGTCCTCAACGGGTTCCCCGGCACCATCGCCTCGATGTGGCAGCAGGCGGGCCGAGCCGGGCGGGAGGGCCAGACCTCGGTCGCCCTGCTCGTCGCCGGCGACGACCAGCTCGACCACTACTTCCTGAACCACCCCGAGGAGGTGTTCAGCCGGCCCCCGGAACCCGCGGTCGTCAACCCGGCCAACGCCTACGTGCTCGACCCGCACCTGGCCTGCGCCGCCTACGAGCAGCCCCTCGCCCACCGGGACGAGCGCTGGTGGTCGAGCGACCTCGACGACGGCGTGCGCCGCCTGGTGGTCGACGACCAGCTGCGCCTGCGCGACCGCTACGACGGCACCCGCGCCGTGTGGGCGGCACGGGGCCGGCCGTCGAACGGCATGGGGCTCCGCAGCGGGTCCTCGCACGAGGTCCGCATCGCCTTCGCCGACGGCACCCTCGTCGGCACGGTCGACCGCAGCCGGGCCTGCGACCTCGTCCACCCCGGCGCCGTCTACCTCCACCAAGGCCGCCCCCACCGGGTGGTGCGGCTCGACCTACGCGACGGCGCCGCCATCGTCGAGCCCGACGACGGCCGCGAGTACACCCTCGCCCGGACCGACGTCGCCCTGCGCATCACCGGCGCCGACGCCACCCGCACGGTCGGCCGCCTGACCGTCGGCGTGGGCCCGGTCGAGGTCACCAGCCGCGTCACCGGCTACCAGCGGCGCGAGGTCCTCAGCGGCGAGGTCCTCGGCACCGAGGAGCTCGACCTGCCGCCCTCCCACCTCGTCACCCGCGGCGTGTGGTGGTCGGTCCCCGACCGGGTGGTCGCCGACGCCGTCGTGTCGCCGCGGGACCTGCCGGGGACGCTCCACGCCGCCGAGCACGCCGGGATCGGCATCCTGCCGCTGTTCACGATCTGCGACCGATGGGACGTCGGCGGGATCTCGACGCCATGGCTCGACGAGCTGGGCACCCCGGGCATCGTGATCTACGACGGCTACCCCGGTGGGGCCGGCATCGCCGAGCTCGGCTACGACGCCGCCTCCGAGCAGCTCGCCGCCACCCTCGAGCTGCTCGACCTGTGCCGGTGCGAGTCCGGGTGCCCGTCCTGCGTGCAGTCGCCGAAGTGCGGCAGCTGGAACGAGCCGCTCGACAAGGCCGGTGCCCGCTCCCTGCTCCGGGCGGCGGGGTTCGGCGCGGGCTGACGCTGGCCGCGAGCGAGCCGACCGGGGCCCGGATCCCCTCCTCCCAACGACCCGGCCCCGGCCGGTCGACGCGGACATTCGGTCCTCGAGGCCGCGGTTCCTGCGACGCCTCCCGCCCTGCCGCGCAGATCATCCCAACGGGGGAGGACCGGTGTCGCCCGTCGCAGGCGCCGTGCGCCGGAAGAAGGCGCGGATCTGCAGCGACGCGGCGACCAGCACCAGGACCACGGCCATCGGGACCAGCAGGCCGGGGCGGACCCGACCCGGCGTGGCCACGGTGCGGGCGACGGTCCGCGTGGTGTCGGGGTCGGCCAGCTCGACCGCCTCGGTGGCATCGCGGCCCTCGTACGGCAGGCGCTCCGCGTAGGTGTCGTCCTCCGCGCCCGGCCTGGTGGGCGTCACCGTCCCGCCGGAGCGGTACGTGGACCGCGAGCCCGCCGCCGAGGTGCCGGTCGGCCGGGAGGGGCCCGAGGGCAGCGTCGGCGACGCCGTGGGCGCAGGCGGCAGCGGCCCGCCCGGCGACGAGCCGGGTCCGCCGCCGGTGGCCGGGCCGCCCGAGGGCGATGGCCCGGCGCCGTCGACGACGGGGGCGGTGGGGGCGCCGGCCTCGACCACGACCGCCAGCGTCGGCGAGGGCGGCGAGGCGATGCTGGCCGAGCCCGGCCCGCCGGCACCCCACCGGAGGGCCTGGACGTCGTACGCGTAGCGCCCCGGACCCGGGACGGCGTCGGTGTAGGAGCGGGTGCCGGCGGGGACCTCGCCGACGGGGCGCCCGTCGCGTCGG
>DATAGR010000017.1:0-2566 GCA_036263575.1 Aquihabitans sp.
GAGCGCGGTGGTGGGCTCGTCGGCGAAGAGCAGCTTG
The DNA here is from genome assembly GCA_036263575.1 of Aquihabitans sp. Lineage (GTDB taxonomy): Bacteria > Actinomycetota > Acidimicrobiia > Acidimicrobiales > Iamiaceae > Aquihabitans. The sequence goes on from DATAGR010000017.1 coordinate 38, forward strand.
GGGCCGCACGCCAGGGCGATGGCGATCATGATCCGCTGGCGCATGCCGCCCGACATCTCGTGGGGGTACATGCGCAGCCGGCGCTTGGGCTCGGGGATGCCCACGGACTCGAGCAGCTTCAGCGCGGTGTCGCGCGCCTGGCCCTTGCTGAGATCGATGTGCTCGTGGAGCGTCTCGGTGATCTGCTTCTCGACCCGCAGCACCGGGTTGAGGGCGGTCATCGGGTCCTGGAACACCATCGACATCTGGTCGCCCCAGTAGCCCCGCATGGTCTTGGCCGGCGCGTTCAGGAGCTCGTTGCCGGCGAAGCGGACGCTGCCCGTGCGGGTGGCGTTCGAGGGCATGAGCCCCATGATCGACCGGGAGAGGACCGACTTGCCCGAGCCGGACTCGCCGACGATCCCGAGCGTGCGACCGCGCCGCAGCTCGAACGAGACGCCTCGCACGGCGCGGACGGGGCCTCGTGGCGAGGAGAAGGTCGTGTGGAGGTCCTCGACCTCGAGCAGCACCTCGCCGGGGGCGACGGTGGGCAGGTCGATGTCGTGGTCGGCCTCGACGTCGACCGGCAGGTCGGGCGCCGAGGTCGGCTGGGCGTCGGTCACAGGGCGCTCTCCCGGACGTCGAAGCGGTCTCGCACGACGTCGCCCAGGAAGTTGAGCGACATCACGGTGAAGAAGATCACGATGATCGGGAGGAACATGACGAACGGGGCGTCCTCCATGTCGCCGCGGCCGGCGTCGATCATGGTGCCGAGGGTGGCCTTCGGCGGGTTGACGCTGGCGCCGAACAGGGCGGCCGCCCCCTCCGCCACCACGGCGATGCCGATGCCGAGGAGGGCGATGTAGCCCATGGCCGGCAGCACGTTCGGCAGGATCTCTCGGAAGAGGATGCGACCGCTGCCGGCGCCCTGGGCTCGCGCCGCCATCACGAACTCGCGCTGGGACCAGGCCAGGGTCTGGGCTCGGGTGATGCGGGCCAGCAGCGGGATCGAGACGAGGCCGATGGCGATGATGAGGATGAGCTCGCCGGGGAGCGCCTGCTCGTTGCCGGGGTCGCCCTTCAGGACCGCCACCAGCGAGAGCACCAGCACCAGCGCCGGGATGGCGAGGAGGATGTCGAACAGGCTGGCCAGGACCTTGCCGATCCAGTTGCGGTAGTAGCCGGCGAAGAGGCCGAGCAGGCCGCCGATCAGGAGGGCGACGCCCACCGAGGCGACGGCCACGAGCAGGGAGGTCCGGCTGCCCCAGATGATGCGCGAGAGCATGTCGCGGCCGTTGCCGTCGGCGCCCAGGATCAGGTCGCCCTGGAACGGCGCCAGCAGGGGCGTGCCGGTGGACTGGACGTCGGGGTCCTTGATCGGGAGGATCGGCGCGAGCAGCGACGCGCCGACGAGCAGGCCCAGCCAGCCCCCGGCGAGCCACGTGGCCAGCCCGAGCTTCTTCTTCGGGGCCAGCTCGGCGTCGGTGGTGGTGGCCCCGGGGGCGGGGATGGGGCTGGCGATGCCCGCCTCGTCCGCCCCGGGGCGCTCGGTACCTGGCAGGAGGGTCATGTGGTGCGTTCCCGGATGCGGGGGTCGAGGACCGTGTACAGGAAGTCGATGAAGAAGTTGATCAGCACGAACGAGATGGCGATGACCGCGACGAGGCTCTGGAGCTGCACGTACTGCCGCCCGAAGATGGCGGCGCCGATGAGCTTGCCCATGCCTGGGATGCCGAGGAGGAACTCGACCACCAGCGTGCCGCCGATCAGCGTGCCGACGCTCAGGCCGGCCACCGTCAGGAGGGTGAGGCTCGACGGGCGCAGGGCGTGGCGCCACAGCACGCGGCCGTTGGAGATGCCCTTCGACTTCGCCATGAGGATGAAGTCCTCCTGCAGCGTGGCGACGAGGTCCGAGCGCAGCAGGCGCATGAACACGGCGATCTGGCCGAGGGACAGGGCCATCACGGGGACGACCATGGTCTTGAAGTGCTCGCCGAGCCCGTCGCCGGGGGCGACGTAGCCCTGTGCCGGCACCAGGTCGAGCCGCACGGCCAGCAGGTAGCTGAGGAGCAGGGCGATGGCGAAGTTCGGCAGCGAGATGAAGCCGAACATGATCGTGTTGAGCAGCTTGTCGATCCTCGAGCCCGACTTGTACGCCGCCCACACCGCCAGGGGGACGGCGATGAGCAGCGAGAACGTGATCGTGTAGAGGATCAACAGGATCGAGGTCGGCGCCGCGTCCTTGACCCCGTCGCTGACCGGGGTCGTGTCGCTCGACGAGTAGATCTTCCCCATGTCGCCGGTCACGAACTTGCCGGCCCACTTGGCCCACTGGACCGGGATGGGGTCGTCGAGGTTGTTCTCGGCGCGGAAGTCCTTGGTCAGCTGCTGGCCAGGGGTCGTGTCGAACGGGATGACGACGGTCTCGGGCTTGCCCGGGACCAGCGACATCAGGAACACGGTGAAGAACGTGACCACCACGAACACCACCGCGAGCTGCAGGAGCCGGCGACCTACGACGAGCATCGGTTCAGATCCTCCTGCAGCCCG
>DATAGR010000018.1:0-2510 GCA_036263575.1 Aquihabitans sp.
CAGATCTGAGGAGATGTACAGGTAGCCGGTGACGCTGTCGCCGCCGCTGGCGTCCACGTCCCGTCGGGAGACAAAGGCAGTCTTCCGCCCCCGTCCGACCTTGGCGACGACCAGGTACTCCTGGCCGCACTCCCGGCAGAAACCGAGCGGGAGCAGCACCTTCTCCGGCTGGTGCGGCACCGTCACCTGGTAGGAGCCGGTGATGTGCCGGGTGTCCTCGGTTTCGATCGAGACGTAGACCGTGTCGCCCTTGGAGAGGAATTGGTGCAGCCGGAAGGCGAAGACCGGCCGGTCGATACCCGGCTGGCGGACTCGGGAGCCCTCCTCGAGCACCCTCCGGAGCGCCGTTCGGCAGTCCTCCGCGGCTCGACCGGTCAGCTCGGCGAGCCGTTCCGACGCCTCCGGCAGCGTCGTCGGAGCTCGCCGGATGAGGCGTTCGGTGCCCGGCTCAAAGTCGAGGCCGAATGTCGTCTCGATCCACACGGCGAGCGGATCGTCAACGAAGTCCGTGTGGCTCCGGGTTCTGATGGCGCCTAGTGCATAGTCGACCGCTGCTCGAAGCTGATCCGGCGTCGGCTTCACGTCGGTCGTGGCCCGGGTCAGCGTCTCGCCGATGACTCGCTCGGGTGTGACCTCGGAGCCGAAGAGACGAGTGGCGACGTCGGCGACGACGGCGTTGCGCTCCGCCGTCGTTCCGGCGCTGGCCATGGTGGCGCTCGTGCCGACGATCTGCAGGTCGTCGGTCGCGCACTGATCCCGGAGGCGACGGATCAGCATGGCGACGTCTGCGCCCTGACGACCGCGGTAGGTGTGGAGCTCGTCCAGCGCCAGGAAGCGAAGCCCCTGCGCAGCCCGGACGAGGTGCTTGCGCTCGTCCGGCCGGGTGAGGACCAGCTCGAGCATCACGTAGTTCGTGAGCAGGATGTCCGGCGGCTCGGCGAGGATGCGCTTGCGCTCATCGGGGCTCTCCTGACCGGTGTACCGGGCGAAGGTGACCGGCTCGGCGCCTTCCGGGTAGCCGAACTTGAGGAACTTTTCCAGCTCGCCGACCTGGGAGTTGGCCAGCGCGTTCATCGGGTAGACGACGATCGCCTTGACGCCCGGCTGCCGCGCACCGCCATTGGCGGCACGGTCCCGCAGCACGGCGTCCACGATGGGGACGATGTAGGCCAGCGACTTGCCAGATCCCGTGCCGGTGGTGAGGACGTAGCTCTTGCCGGAGCGGGCGATCTCGACAGCTTCGCGCTGGTGCTGGTGGAGGACGATGGGGTCGCGGCCGGCGTCGAGCAGGTCGGACTTGCGGCGGAAGATCCGCTCGCACTGCTCGTGCAGGAGTCCTTCGGCTACCAGCTCGGAGATCGAGCCTCCGGATCGGAACGACGGGTTGAGGCTCAGCCAGGGGTCCGGCCACTGGACGCCGTCGGCGAACTGCTGCTCCACGAACTCGCCGATGCGCTTGTCGCGCACCCGCACGAAGCCGCCGGTGAACGCGCGGTAGTCCGCGATGACCTGCTCGTGGATCTTGAAGACGTCCATGATTCCCCCGCTCCGTGTTCCAAGACCCTAAAGTCCGGGCGCCCGACGGGGGAGCGGCAGCACCTCTATTGGGGCCCTTGGTGCCGGTGGGTCGTTTCGTGAAGAGGGTGGGTCAGCTCGCTGCGCGGAACTGCTCGTACCGACGCTCGAGACGATCGCGGTCGGGCAGCGCTGCGCGGTGGTGGGGCAGGGACAAGCGATTTCCGTGCATCGCTTGAATGCCGTGCTTGAGCATCGGTCCGTCAACTTCGACCAACACGTCACGGCGGACCTGGATGACGAAGTCAGGTCTCACGCCAATGATGTCGCGGTCGTACGCCGCGTGGTGGATCTTGCACAGGCTCAATCCGTTGGGGACGACAGGAAGTCCGCCTTCATCGGCGTCGCGGATGATGTGTGCGGCATCGAGTAGATCGGTGTGCTGCAGTCGGCACATGGCGCACTGCTTCTCATAGGCCTGCAGTACGCGGGCCCGAAAGACCGGCTGGTGTAGCCGCGCGCGCACCAGACGCTCAAAGTAGGATCTGCTGTCGGCGGTCAGCGATTCGAGAGCCGCGGGGTCGACGAGGCGCTGCGCTTGGTCGACGGCGACGAGGAAAGCGTGGGTCTCGCGCTTTTCCGCCACGACGTAGACTGGAAACTGGGCCTGGTAGACGCCTTTGGCCACACCGATGAAGTAGGCCAGTGGTCGCTGCTCATGCATCGCGGTCCGGAGCGCCCGGTTATCTGAGTGCTCGGGATCGGTCCCCCGGTAGGCGTACCGCACGAGGCCGCCCGGTGCGATCGCGTCCTCGTACGGCGGGGGCGCGTTCGGCGCGGTGTAGGTGGTGCGGATCGTCAGCGCGGCGTCCAGGGCCGCCGGCTTCCAGATGCCCGGTTGAACCACGAGCTTCAGCGGCTGCCCGGCCACCGAGAACCGGTTTATGTCCGCTGAGGTGACGCCCTCGGGATGCAGGGCCGTGAGCCGCTCGAGG
>DATAGR010000019.1:0-3318 GCA_036263575.1 Aquihabitans sp.
CCGGGTCGTCGAAGCCGCCGGACGACAGCCGCTCGGCGACCCCGCCACCGATCGCGCCGGAGGCCAGGAAGACCACCAGCGCCCCCACCAGGACGAGGCGGCGGCGGCGGATCGAGATGTCGGCGATGCGAGCGAGCACGGGGAGCCTCCTGGGGACGGCCGGCGCTCGTGAGTGAACGCCGTTCACCTAACGCCGTTCACTCAACTCCTCGGCGACGACGTTGACCAGATGACGTGCGTCACCCCGCATCCGTGACCGCCGACGCCGCGACGAGGCGCGGTCGAGCACGGGCGCGTGGAGGACGGGGACGTGCAGCGGCGGCGCCGGACGCCGCCGGCGGTCAGCCCTCGGTGGTGGTGGTGCCGTCCTGGTCGGGGCCCTCGGTGGTGGTCGTGCCCTCGCCACCGCCACCGCCGTCGGCCTCGGTGGTGCTGCCGGCGCCCTCGCCGGCCGCGCCGGTGCGGCAGCCCTCGAAGACCCGCTGGAACGACTCGGGCAGCGGGCCCGGCTCCTCGACCTGGTCCTCGTTGACGCTCTTGAACTCGCCGAACTCGACGTTCTGCCGCAGCTCGTCGTAGGCGCACTGGCAGTAGCTGTCGACGTCGAGGGACGCGTCGGCCGTGCCGCCGCCCTCGATGTCGCCCCGTGCGGTGGACTCGCAGCCGCGGAGGAAGGCCCGCTCGACCCCGTCGCCGTAGCCATCGGGCGTGCCCTGGCCGGCGCAACCCGCCAGCAGGCCGAGGCCCAGCACGGCCCCGAGCAGCGGGGCGGTGAGGCGGTGGCGGTGGGTGCGGGATGCGGGCACGCAGGAGCTCCTTCGGTGCAGGCCGTCGGCCACGCTAGTGGGCCTCGGTGCCGGGACCGAAGTCGGCGCACGGACCCCTGGCCGGTCGCGGCACCTGGGCGGCGGGGGCGGCGGTGCGCGGCGCGACCGGCCCGGAACGCGGAATCGGGAGTGCCGGCGGAACCGGCACTCCCCATTCCATTCCGACCGACGCTCCCCCCGAACCGTCTGCCAGAAACCTCCCCCCACACCTTGCGATGCGGTGCGATCGGCGCCTCGTGGGTGCTCCTCGCTGGACCCCATGAAACACGGCGGGCGTCCCCTCGTCATGGGCCAAAAGGCCTAAAACGAGCGTTTATTCGGATACTGGCGTTCGCTGAGTTCCCGATACCGCCGGCATCTCGATCGGGTCACCTGGGGCGGGGTCCGCGAGGTGACCGGCCGACGGTCCGATCCGGGCGCTGGCCAGGGCCTTCAGACGACGGGCGGGGGCGGGTCGCGCCGGACGATGCAGAGGCTGCCGCTCGGGTCGTCCGGGTCGAGGAGGAGCCGGATCGGCAGGTCGTGGGGCTCGCCGTCAGCGTCCACCTCGATCACGATCGCCGAGTCGCGCTTCGGCTCCAGGACCTCCTGCAACCCGAGGGCCCACCCGGTGAGGACGGCGCCCATCGCCGAGCTGCGGCTCCACTGCACCACCTTCGACGGCAGCGGGGCGTCGCCGGCGTCGGGCCGAGGGCCCCAACCGTCGAGGGCGGCCAGCGTCTCGGCGTCGTAGCACCCCTCCAGGCGGCCCTCGTCCTGCACGGGTGGAAGCCTACGACCGCCCGGCGCCCGCCCCTCGGGCGTAGCGGACCTCGTCGAACGCCACTGCGGCGAGCGACACGTGGGTCACCCGTCCCGTGGGCGCCCACCCGCGCTGCTCGTAGAACCGGCGGGCCCGGTCGTTGCCGGCGAGGGCGGAGAGCTCCACGCGCCGGTGCCCGGCGTCGGCGAGCCACGCCTCGGCGGCGTCGAGCAGCTGCCCACCGCCGCCGCGACCCTGCACCGACGGGTCGACGTAGAGCTCGTAGACCTCACCGGCGTCGGGGTGGTCGGGGTCGGCGTCGTCGAGGTGCACCGGCCCGCAGTCCGCGTAGCCGAGCACGGTCCCGGGACGGCCCCACACGAGGAGCCGGTGCCGTCGGCTCGGCGGGACCATCGCCCGCCCGGTCCAGAACGACACCGGCGGCACGACCTCGCGCTCGTCGAGGAACGCGTCGGGCAGCACGCCGCGGTAGCTGGTGCCGAAGGCGCGCCACTTCACCGACGCGACGGCCGCGCCGTCGACGGCCACCGCCACCCGGACGGGCTCCTCCTCGCTCGGGGTCCCGGCGAAGGGGGGCGGGAGCGAGAGGCCGAAGCGGCGCCGGATCAGCGTGGCCGAGCGGAGGTCGGCCTCGGCGGCCACGGCGCGCGCCGGGTCGCCCTGGCGGCGCACCAGGGCGACGAGCTCGGCGGCCGGGTCGGCGACGACCACGTCAGCCGGTGGCCAGGTCGTAGACCCGGCGCTTGGGGACGGCGAGCTCGTCGACGACCTCGGCCACGGCGTCGCGCGTGGACGCGCCGCCACGTCGGGCCCGGGCGAGCGCCGCGACGATCTCGTCGTCGGTGACGGCGGGCGGAGCCGGCGCGCCCTCCAGGACCAGCACGTGCTCGCCGCGGGGCTCGACCTCGGCCGCCCGCACCACCGCCTCGGCGAGCGTGCCCCGCCACGCCTCCTCGTGCATCTTGGTGAGCTCGCGGGCGAGCACCACCCGCCGGTCGGGGCCGCATGCGGCGAGCAGGTCGGCGAGCGTGCGGGCCACCCGGTGGGGTGCCTCGTAGAGCACGACCGTGCGCCGCTCCCCCGCCACCGCCGCCACCCGCTCGGCGCGCCCGGCGCCCTTGCGGGGCAGGAAGCCCTCGAACGAGAAGCGGCCGGCGGGGAGGCCGCTGACGACCAGCGCGGCGATCGCGGCCGAGGGGCCGGGGACGACGTCGACCGCGAACCCGGCCGCCACCGCCGCCGCCACGAGCTGCTCGCCGGGGTCGGAGATGCCGGGCATGCCGGCATCGGTCACCACCGCCACCCGCTCGCCCCGGCCGAGGTGGGCCAGCACGTCGGCAACCTCGCCGGCCTCGGTGTGGTCGTTGACGACCCGCAGCGCGGCGGCCCGGATCCCGGCGAGCTGCAGGAGCCGTCCCGTGCGCCGGGTGTCCTCGCAGCAGACGAGGTCGGCCGAGGCCAGCGCCTCGATGGCTCGTGGCGCCAGGTCGCCCAGGTTCCCGATCGGCGTGCCGACCAGCACCAGGCGGCCACCGCCCGGCACCGGCTCGGGCGGGCTCACGGCCGGATCTCGAGCCGGTCGCCGGGCCGCAGGCCCCAGTGGGCGAACATGCCGGCCTCCGCCTCCACCACCTGGGTGGCCCGCAGGACCGGCAGGGTGATGCGGTGCGGGCGCAGGCGGGAGGTGCGCAGCACCTCCAGGTCGGCGTCGCAGAACGCGACGTCGAT
>DATAGR010000020.1:0-4881 GCA_036263575.1 Aquihabitans sp.
CCGGCACCGCCCGTGACGAGGAGCCGCACGGCGTCAGGTGCGCAGGCGGGCGTGCGGGCGCCACGCCGGGTCGATGGCGTCGCGCCGGGGGTTGGCCCGGTCGCGGTCCGAGAGGATGGGGTCGGTGACGGCCCAGTCGGCGGCGATGGCGGGGTCGTCCCACGCCACGCCGAGCTCGTCGGCCGGGTTGTAGTAGCCATCGACGAGGTAGGTCAGCGTGAGGTCGGTGACCGAGGAGAAGCCGTGAGCGACCCCCGGCGGGATGTACACGCCGAGGTGGTTGTGCGGCGCGCCGGCCACCTCGCCCAGGTCGAGCTGGAGCGTGGCGCCGTCGGTCGCGCTGCCGACGCGGAGGTCGTGCAGGACGACGCGGGCGTGGCCGTCGATCACGTACCAGTAGTCGGCCTGGTGGAGGTGGTAGTGCAACCCCACCACCGCACCGGCCGAGCGCTGGGCCCGGTTGCCCTGCACCATCTCGCGCCCTGCGGGGAACCAGGACCGGCGGTAGGTCTCGACGAAGAAGCCCCGATCGTCGCCGTGGACCCCGGGGGTCACCACGACGACGCCGTCGATGGCGTCGCTGGGGGCGAGGGTGGCCACGGCTACTGGAGGTCCACGGAGCAGTGGTCGCCGAGGAGCAGGCGCGTGGCGCGCGGCGGGCGGCCCGTCTTGGTGACCTCGGTGTCGCGCCCGATCAGCGAGTCGACGAGGCGGGGGACGCCGTCGAGGCGCACCCGCTCCAGGAGGACCGAGTTCTCGACCTCGCTGGCGGTGATGGTGACGTCGGCGCCGATCGAGGTGAACGGCCCGATGTAGCTGTCGACCACACGCGTCCCCGCCCCGATCACCGCCGGCCCCCGCACCGTGGAGTTCACCAGCGAGGCCCCGGCCTCGACGACGACCCGGCCGTCGACGTCGGAGCCCTCGTCGACCTTGCCGTCGATGCGCGGCTCGATCGCCTCGAGGGCGCGGCGGTTGGCCTCCAGGAGCGAGTCCTTCTTCCCGGTGTCGAGCCACCAGCCCTCGAGCACGTCGTGGTGGACGACGTGGCCGTGGTCGATGAGCCACTGCACGGCGTCGACGATCTCCAGCTCGCCCCGCGCCGACGGCCCGATGGCGGCGACGCCGTCGTGGATGGCCGACGTGAAGAGGTAGACGCCGACCATGGCCAGGTCCGACGGGGGGTCGACCGGCTTCTCGACGAGGCGGACGACGTGGTCCCCGTCGAGCTCGGCGACGCCGAACCGCTGCGGGTCGGGCACCCGGCTCAGCAGGATGTGGGCCGAGGGCGCTGCCGGCTGGTGGTCGAGCGAGGGCGCCGCCGCCGACGCCCGGGCCGCGTGGAAGCGGGCGACGATGCCGGCCAGGCCCTGCTGGAGCATGTTGTCGCCCAGGTACATGACGAAGTCGTCGTCGCCGAGGAAGCCTCGGGCGAGCAGGACGCAGTGGGCCAGGCCGAGGGGCTCCTCCTGCGGCAGGTACGTGACGGTCACGCCCCAGCGGGAGCCGTCCCCGACCGCCGCTCGCACGTCGTCGCCGGTCTCCCCGATGATGATGCCGATCTCGGTGATGCCGACCTCGGCCATGTGCTCGATGCCGTAGAAGAGGATCGGCTTGTTGGCCACCGGCACCAGCTGCTTGGCGCTGGTGTGGGTGATGGGGCGCAACCGGGTGCCCTTGCCGCCCGCGAGGATGAGTCCCTTCACGACGGCGAAGCGTAGCGACGCCGACCCGGGCGGCCGGGGTTCAGCCGGCCGCCCCGACGGTCACCAGCGCGACGGGGGTGGCGGTCACCGCCGCCTCCGCCGCTCGCAGGTCGGCCACCACGCCGGCCACGAGCGAGGGGTCGCCACCCTTGGCCGGGCAGTAGGCGTGGAACCCGCAGTAGGCGCACAGCGGGCCGGGGCGGGGCCGGAAGTCCTCCCGCTCGCAGGCCCGCTCGACCGCCTGCCAGAGGGCGGCGACCTTGTTCCGCAGGCCGCGGGTGGACTGCTCGCTGGGCGCGGTGGAGATGGCCGTCGTGTCGCCCAGGTAGAGGAGCTGCACGCGCGCCGGCCGGACGCCGAAGAGCTCCTCGCACAGGAGCGAGTAGAAGGTGACGCCGCCGAGGCGGCCCTGCTGGTGGGACGGCCCGGGCGACCGACCGCTCTTGTAGTCGGTGACGACGAGGCCACCGTCCTCGTCGAGCTCGAGGCGGTCGATGATGCCGCGGAGCCGCAGGCCGCCCACCTGGGCCTCCAGCTTGAGCTCGAGCCCGATGGGCCGGACCGCCGTGGGGTCCTCCAGCGCGAAGTACTGCTCGACGAGGCGCGCCGCGTCGGCGTAGAAGGCGGCCGAGGTGGCATCGTCCATCCCCAGGCCGCTCAGCTCGGGATCGTCCTGCAGCTCGGCGAAGGCCCGGGCGAGGTCCTCCTGCGCCGCCTCCGGCGTGCGCTCGGCCGGCTCGCGCTCGAACAGGTGCTCGAGGGCGAGGTGCACGAGCGTGCCCTTGGTGGCGGCGGCCGAGGGGGGCTCGGGGAGCCGGTCGATGGCGCTGTAGCGGAAGGCCAGCGCGCAGTCGGAGAACGAGGCGACCTTCGACGGCGACAGGGTGGCCGGCGGGGTGAGGGGCATGGCTGCACGGTACCCGGGGGGTCCGACAGCGCGGAGGACCTGGGGCGGGTGGCCGGGCGGCATCGTCCGGCGACGCGACGGCCCCCGACCCCTAAGCTCGGGCCGTCCCGCTCGGCCGACCGAGGGCCCGTGTCCACCACCTCCCAGCTCGACGAACCGATCGACGAACCGCTCGCCGACCCCGTCGGCGAGCCGGTCGACGGCCGCACCGCCCGGGCCGTGCGCACGCGCGACAGCCTGGTGGACGCCACCATCGCCCTCGTCGAGGAGGGCGACCTGCGGCCGACGGCGCCGCGCATCGCCGAGCGCGCCGGGGTGTCGGTCCGCTCGGTGTTCCAGCACTTCGACGACCTGGAGACGCTGTTCAGCGCCGTCGGCAAGCGCGTGGTGGAGCGCCTCGCCGCGCTGATCCACCCGATCGACCCGGCGGCGCCGCTCGCCGAGCGGGTCGAGGAGTTCGTCCGCCAGCGCTGCCAGGTCCACGAGGCCGTGACGCCCATCAACCGGGCCGCCATCCTGCAGCTGCCCACGTCGAGCACCATCGACCGCCAGTTCCGCGACGGCCACTCCTTCACGACGGCCCACCTCGCCGCGGTGTTCGCCACCGAGCTCGACGCCGCCGGCCCGCACCGGGACGCCCTGCGCGACGGCCTGGTCGTCGCCTGCTCGTGGGCGACCTGGAACCTCCTGCGGGGCCTCGAGCGCCGGTCGTACGACGAGGCGGCGGCCGCCGTCGCCGCCACGGTGACCATCGTCCTGCGTGGCGCCGGCGCCGACCTCCCGCGGCCCGGGGTCGATCGATGAGCCCGGCCGCGCCGCCGCAGCGCCCCACCGAGGAGGCGGCCCTCGAGCCGTCGTTCCCCCGCTGGCTGGGCGCGCTCGTCCCCCGGCTCGGCACCGTCGTGCGCTGCCACCTGCCCGGCGCGCCGATCGACGCCCGGCGCCGGGAGCTCGTGTCGGCCGTGGTCGCCGGGGCGGCGGGCAGCTCCGGGCTGGCCCGCCTGCACGCCGACTGGCACGACGTCCTCGGTCCCGCCGAGCTCAACGAGGCCGACGACGAGGTCCTCTCGTGGGTGGTGCGGGCCGTCGCCGGCGAGCCCGATCTCGACGTCGACTCGCTGCCCGGGGAGATCTCGCCGTCGGGCCGGCGGGCCGTCGGTGCGCTGGTCGCCCACGGCGTGGTGGCCGCGGCCACGGCCCACCACCTCGGCTCGCTCGCCGGTCAGCTCACCGGCCGGCGGCCGTTCGCCCCGCGTGCCGCCCTCGGCGACCTCGCCGCGTGCCTCGTCGGCCTGCCGCTCACGGCGCCGCCGGCCGCCGTCGGCGCCGTGCTCGGCGCGGTCGGGCGCCTGGCCCCGCCGCCGGCGCCGCTCGACGTCGACGGTGACGCCAACCTCCTGGTGCAGCTGCTGGCCGAGGCGCTCCCGACCTGGCTCGGCAGCGCGTGGGGCCGGACCCTCGTGGCCCGGCTGCCGGTCGAGGTCCCGGTGGCCGTGCGGTCCGGGCTCACCGGCGCCACCGTGCGCATCGGTCGGGGGAGGGTGCAGCTGCGCAACGGCATCGCCGACGACGTCTGGGCGCTCTTCGACGGGGAGGTCGACGCGCTGCTGCGGGCCGGCTCGCACAGCCTCACGCGCGAGCTGCGGGCGGCCCGGCTCCGCCCGTGACGGTGCCCGTCGGCCGGGATGAGGCGCCGGGTGGGGGAGCGGCCGCCCTGGCGGCGACGCACGCCTGGTTCGAGGTCAACAGCGGCTGGGCGCCACCGGATCCGGAGACGCTCGCCGACTGGGCCGCCGAGGGCGCGTGCCGGGCACCCGACGAGTGCTGGGTGGCCCGCCACGGCACCTGCCGCCACGGCCTGGCGTCGTGGCAGGTGGTGCTCGACGCCCTCGCCGTGCTCGACGCCGGCGACGCACCGGGCGGTCGCCGGCGCCCCTTCCCCTGACCGGTCACCGGCGCCGCCGGCTCAGACCACCCGCACCGCGCCGCCGCGGCGGGCGTCCCCGGCGCCCGCCCGACCCGGTGCCACGGCGTGGACCCCGCCGAAGTACATGCTCGCCTCGGGCCAGACGTTGGTGCGGGCGGTGGCCGACAGCGCATCGAGCACCTCGGGGGCCAGGCCCGGCTCGACCTCCAGGTGGTCGGTGTCCCAGTGGATGCGCGGCGCGTCGACGGCGGCCTGGAGCGGTCGATCGTGGTCGACCACCCCGGTGATGACCTGGAGGAGCGCCGAGCGGATGCGCTTCGAGCCACCGCTCCCGAGCGCGA
>DATAGR010000021.1:0-4603 GCA_036263575.1 Aquihabitans sp.
GGAGAGCGCCACCGCACAGGTCGGCTGCGCCATCGGCGGCCACGAGGGCGTGCTGGCGTCGTCGCACTCGGCACGGGGCAAGCGCCACGCCGAGAACCTCACGCCGGCCATCGAGTTCACCTGCCGGCAGGCCCGCGTCGAGCTGTCGGAGATCTCCTGCGTGGCCGTCGACCACGGGCCCGGCCTGTTCACCGGCCTGCGCGTCGGGGTCGCGTCGGGCAAGGCGATCGCCCAGGCGCTTCGGGTGCCGATGATCGCCGTCTCCAGCCTGGACCTCCTGGCGTTCCCCCTCCGCTTCACCGACCGCCGCATCGCCGCGGTGGTCGACGCCCGGCGCGGCGAGGTCTTCTGGGCCTTCTACCGCCAGGTCCCGGGCGGCGTGCAGCGCCTCTCCGAGCCGGTGGTGTCGTCGCCTGAGGACCTCGACGCCGAGCTCATGGCCGATCCCGCCGAGACCCTGCTCGTGGGCGACGGCGCCGTCCGCTACGCCGACCGCTTCACCGACCGGTCGGAGCTCGAGGTGGCCGGCGGCGACCTGGCGTACCCGTCGGCCCGGTCCCTGGTGCAGCTGGCCCACGCCCGGGCGCTGCGCGAGGACTGGGTGCGGCCGCAGGAGATCGAGCTGCTCTACCTCCGCAAGCCCGACGCCGAGATCAACTGGTCGATGCGGGAGGGCGCGTGACGACGTCCCGGGCCGCCGCTGCGCGGGCCGGGTGGCGGTCGTGAAGGTCGACGGCCCGGCCCCGGTGGCCCCGGCCGTGACGGTGTCGCCGATGCGCCGCCGGCACCTGCGCGCCGTGCTCGACATCGAGGCCGACGTGTACCCCCGGCCGTGGTCCGCCCGCCTCTTCGAGGACGAGCTCGACCGCCGGGGCCGGGTGTACCTCGTCGCACGCGTCGGGCCCACCGTCGTGGGCTACGCCGGCCTGCTGATGATCGCCGACGACGGCCACGTCGCCACCGTCGCCGTGGCCCCCGCCTGGCAGCGCCACGGCATCGCCACGCGGCTGCTCGTGGAGCTGGTCCGCCAGGGGATCGCCCTCGGCGCCCGCCAGCTCACGCTCGAGGTGCGGATGTCGAACATCCGGGCCCAGGACCTGTACCGGCGCTTCGGGTTCGTGCCGGCGGGTGCCCGCAAGGCGTACTACGCCGACAACGGCGAGGACGCGCTGGTGATGTGGGCCCACGACGTCGTCGACGACGTCGCCGTCGCCCGGCTAGAGGCCGTCGAGGCGTCGCTGGCCTCGCCCACCCGGCGCGAGGGCTTCGCCGGCCCGGCCCCCGCGCCGTCGCACGAACCCGAGCTCCGACCCGTCCACCCGGCCGCCGGCCACGGCAGGATGGCAGGGCCATGACCACCGTCGAGCCCACCCCGACCCCCACCCCCGTCCACGCCGGCACCACCGTGCTCGGCATCGAGACGTCGTGCGACGAGACGGCGGCCTCCGTCGTCGTCGGCGGCCACCTCGTGCGCTCGTCCGTCGTGTCCAGCCAGGTCGACATCCACGCCCGGTTCGGCGGCGTGGTCCCCGAGATCGCCAGCCGGGCCCACGTCGACCTGCTCACGCCGGTCATCGCCGAGGCCCTGGTCGAGGCCGGCGTCGACGGCCCGGAGCTCGACGCCGTCGCCGCCACCCACGGCCCGGGCCTGGTCGGCGCCCTCCTCGTCGGGGTCAGCACGGCCAAGGCCCTGGCCCTCGTGTGGGGCGTGCCGTTCGTGGCCGTCAACCACCTCGAGGCCCACCTCTACGCCGCCCTGGTCGAGGACCCCACGCTCGAGCTGCCGCTCGTCGTGCTGCTGGTCTCGGGCGGCCACACGATGCTCGTGGCGATGGAGGACCACGGGCGGTACCGGCTGCTCGGCTCCACGATCGACGACGCCGCGGGCGAGGCGTTCGACAAGGTCGGCCGCTACCTCGGCCTCGGCTACCCGGGCGGGCCCGCCATCGACCGCACCGCCATGGGCGGCGACCCGCAGGCCATCGCCTTCCCCCGGGCCATGCTCGACCAGGGCCTCGACTTCTCCTTCTCGGGCCTCAAGACCTCCGTGGTGAACCACGTGCGCAAGCACCCCGAGGTCCGCACCGCCGACGTCGCCGCCAGCTTCCAGGAGGCCGTGGTCGACGTGCTGGTGACCAAGGCCCGCCGGGCGGCCCGTCAGATCGGTGCCAAGGGCCTCGTGCTCGGCGGCGGGGTGGCCGCCAACTCGGTGCTGCGCGAGCGGTTCCTGTCGGCGTGCGTCGAGGACGGCGTCCACGGGTTCCTGCCGAGCCGGGCCATGTGCACCGACAACGCGGCGATGGTCGCCGCCGCCGCGTGGTGGCGCCTCGGCTCCGACGGCCCGAGCGGCCTCGACACCGGCGCCGACCCCAACCTCCGCCTCCCGCTGCTCGGCTGACCCGACCCGGGTGGGGTCCGGCCGTGGGACCAGGGGTAGGGCCGCCGGCATGGACGATCCCAACGAGCTCATCGACGACGCCGAGGCGGCCACGATCCTCGAGGTCACCCCCGACCGGATCCAGGTGATGGTGGACGAGGACCTGCTCACGCCGGCGGGCGGCGAGCAGGCCGGGCGCCGGTTCCGCCGAGCCGAGGTGGAGGCCCTCCGCCTCGCCGGGGGCTGACCCCGGCAGCGATCCCCGGCTCCCGTCGATCGGTTCCTATCGCTGGTGGGCCGATTAGCACTCTCGGGCCTCGACTGCTTGCGACGCGGCGGGATGGGCCGTATCCTTGGCACTCGCCATAGAGGAGTGCTAACGCCGCACCGGTGCGTTGGCCGCCCGTCGACACGCCATGGAGGCGCTGATGTCCCTGCAGCCGCTCGAAGATCGCATCATCGTGAAGCCGGGTGATGCCGAGGAGACCACCGCGAGTGGGCTCGTCATCCCCGACACCGCCAAGGAGAAGCCCCAGCAGGGCGAGGTCCTCGCGGTCGGCGAGGGCCGGTGGGACGAAGACGGCGAGAAGCGCATCCCCGTCGACGTGAAGGTCGGCGACATCGTCGTCTACTCGAAGTACGGCGGCACCGAGATCACCTCCGACGGTGAGGACGTCCTCATCCTCAACGCCCGCGACGTCCTCGCCATCGTCAAGAACTGAGCTGAGAACCACATGCCGAAGATCCTGAAGTTCGACGACGAGGCACGCCGCGGCCTCGAGGCGGGCGTGAACAAGCTCGCCGACGCGGTGAAGGTCACCCTCGGCCCGAAGGGCCGCAACGTGGTGCTGGAGAAGAAGTTCGGCGCCCCGACGATCACCAACGACGGCGTCTCCATCGCCCGGGAGATCGAGCTGGAGGACCCCTACGAGAACATGGGGGCACAGCTCGTCAAGGAGGTGGCCACCAAGACCAACGACGTGGCCGGTGACGGCACCACCACCGCCACGGTCCTCGCCCAGGCGCTCGTGAAGGAGGGCCTCCGCAACGTGGCCGCCGGCGCCAACCCGATGGCGCTCAAGCGCGGCATCGACAAGGCCGTCTCCGCCGCCGTGGAGTCCATCAAGGACCAGGCCAAGGAGATCGACGACCGCAGCGAGATCGCCCAGGTCGCCACCATCTCCGCCAACAACGACAAGGCCATCGGCGAGGTCCTCGCCGACGCCATCGACAAGGTCGGCAAGGACGGCGTGGTCACCGTCGAGGAGTCGAACACGTTCGGCATCGAGCTCGACTTCACCGAGGGCATGCAGTTCGACAAGGGCTACCTGTCGCCCTACTTCGTCTCCGACCCGGAGCGCCAGGAGGCCGTCCTCGACGACCCGGTGATCCTCTTCAACGAGGGCAAGATCACCTCCGTGCAGGACCTCGTGCCGGTGCTCGAGAAGGTCATGCAGACCGGCAAGCCGCTGCTGATCATCGCCGAGGACATCGAGGGCGAGGCCCTCGCCACCCTCGTGGTGAACAAGATCCGCGGCACGTTCAACTCGGTCGCCGTCAAGGCCCCGGGCTTCGGCGAGCGCCGCAAGGCGATGCTGGGCGACATGGCCACCCTCACCGGCGGCCAGGTCATCTCCGAGACGATCGGCCTCAAGCTGGAGAACGCCACGATCGACCTGCTGGGCTCGGCCCGCAAGGTCGTCGTCACCAAGGACGAGACCACGATCGTCGACGGTGGCGGCCCCAAGGAGGACGTCGAGGGCCGGATCGCGCAGATCAAGCGCGAGATCGACGACACCGACTCCGACTGGGACCGCGAGAAGCTCCAGGAGCGCCTGGCCAAGCTGGCCGGCGGCGTCGCCGTCGTCCAGGTCGGTGCGGCCACCGAGGTGGAGCTCAAGGAGAAGAAGCACCGCATCGAGGACGCGCTGTCGGCCACCCGCGCCGCCATCGAGGAGGGCATCGTGCCCGGCGGTGGCACCGCCCTCGTCCGGGCCCGCAAGTCCGTCGCCAAGGCCATCGAGGGCCTCGAGGGCGACGAGGCCACCGGTGCCCGCTCGGTCCACAAGGCGCTCGACGCGCCGGCCCGCCTCATCGCCGGCAACGCCGGCCACGAGGGCGCGGTCGTCGTCCAGCAGGTGGAGGGCAAGAAGGGGGCCTACGGCCTCAACGCCGCCACCGGCGAGTTCGAGGACCTGATCAAGGCCGGGGTCATCGACCCCGCCA
>DATAGR010000022.1:0-2966 GCA_036263575.1 Aquihabitans sp.
AGCGCCCACCGCTCGGACCACGAGCGGATCAGCCTGAAGCCCCTCGCCGAGCGCTCGTACATCTACGACTCCCTGGGCAACCAGCAGGGCGTGATGACGAACCGCGACGATCCGCAGAACCGCTCGCAGGTCACGCTCGACAAGATCCCCGACACGGTGAAGGGCTCGGTGATCGCCGCCGAGGACGCGGCGTTCTACCGGCACAAGGGCGTCAACGTCCGCTCGATCCTGCGTGCGGTCGACGCCAACCTGGAGAGCGGCGAGGTCAGCCAGGGCGGCTCGACCATCACCCAGCAGGTCGTCAAGAACTCGCTGGTCGGTGACGACCAGGACATCAGCCGCAAGCTCCGGGAGGCCTTCCTCGCCGTCGAGCTCGAGAAGCAGATGTCGAAGGACGACATCTTCGAGTACTACCTGAACAGCGTGTACTTCGGCGGTGGCGCCTACGGGGTGCAGGCGGCGTCGGAGTACTACTTCGGCAAGGACGTCGGGGAGCTCAACTGGGCCGAGGGGGCGCTGCTCGCGTCGCTCATCCGCAGCCCGAACTACTACAACCCCTTCCGCAACCCCGACGTCTCGAAGGACCGCCGCTCGCTCGTCTTCAAGCGGCTCATGGCGACCGACCAGCTCACCGAGGACGAGGTCGCCTTCTACGAGCAGGTGCCGCTGCCCACCACGCCGAACCGGCCGGTGCCGCCGTACGACTACTTCGTCGAGGAGGTCAAGCAGCGCCTGCTGGCCGACCCGAAGTACGGCCTGGGTGCCACCGAGGCCGCCCGCAACCGGACGGTGTTCGAGGGCGGGATCCGGGTCTTCACGACCTTCGACCCGAACATGCAGGCGAAGGCCATCCAGGCTCGCGACGAGACGCTGCCCGCCAACAAGGGCGATGCCACGTTCGACGTCGTCGATCCCCGCACCGGCCAGGTCACCTTCGGCACCGCGGCCATGGCCTCGATCGACCCGGCGTCGGGTGCGGTCCGGGTCATGGTCGGCGGCCCCGGCTTCGACAAGTGGAAGTTCAACCTCGCGCTCTCGGGCCGCCAGCCCGGGTCGACCATGAAGTCGTTCGTGCTCGCCGCCCTGTTCCAGAACGGCTACGTCCCGACCGACACGGTCAGCGGCAGCCGGTGCCGCTTCGAGGTGCCCGGCCAGTCCGAGCTCTACGAGCCCGAGACGGGCCGCACCGGCTTCGGCTCCCTCACGCTGATGACCCAGGTGTCGTCGAACTGCGGGTTCGTGCGCCTCGGCCAGGTGATCGGCATCGAGAAGGTCATCGAGGTCGCTCGCCTCCTCGGGGTGAAGGGCGACCTCGACCCCGTGATCTCGCTGCCGCTGGGGACGTCGAGCATCTCGCCGCTCGAGATGGCCTCGGCCTACGCCACCTTCGCCAACGACGGCGTGCGCAACGAGCCCTACCTCGTCGAGCGCATCGAGGACCGCAGCGGCAAGGTGCTCTACCAGCACGAGGCCGCCCCCCAGCGGGTGATCGACGTGCAGACGGCTCGACTCGTCAACGGCGTCCTGATCAACAACGTCGAGCGGGGCACGGGCACCCGTGCCCAGATCGAGGGCGGCCAGGTCGCCGCGGGCAAGACCGGCACCACCAACGAATCCACCGACGTCTGGTTCGTCGGCTACACGCCACGCCTGGCCACGGCCGTGTGGATCGGCGCCCCCGCCGGCTCGATCAGCCTGGCCTCGAACGCCGAGCTCCGTGGGGCGACCGGCGGGCGCTTCCCTGCCGCCACGTGGGGTCGCTACTACTCGCTGCTCTACAACGGCGTCCCCACTGTCGACTTCGCGCCGGCCGACCCCACGCGCAGCGGCCGGTCGGTCGGGCGCATCCCGAACGAGGTCGGCGGTTCCGGGGGCGGCAGCACCACGCGCCGCCGTCCGTCCGGCGGCACCACCCGGCGCACGCCCACGGGTGGCGGTGGCGGTGGCGGGGGCGGGGGCGGCGGGGCAACGCCGACCACGCAGCCGGCGGCGACGCTCCCGCTCGAACCGACGCCGACCCAGCCGGCCGACACCGTGGCGCCGACCACGCTCACCACGCCACCGCCCGCCGGCGGCGGCGGAGACGGCGGCGGCAACGGCAACGGCAACGCCGGCGGGAACGGCCAGGGGCAGGGCGCCGACGCCGGCGGAGGAGGGGACTGATGGCCACGACGTTCGAGCGGCTCCTCGAGGTGCAGGCCCACGACACCCGCCTCGACCAGATCCACCACCTCATGGAGCACCTCCCGGCACGGGTCGAGCGTGACGCCGCCGCCGAGGCGCTGGCCGGGGTCGAGGCGTCCATCGCCGCCGAGCAGGCCACCCGCGACGACCTCGCCCGCCAGCAGAAGCGCCTCGACGACGAGATCGAGACCGTCAACGTGAAGCGCAAGGGCGTCGACGCCACCCTCTACGGGGGCAGCGTCACCAACGCCCGTGAGCTCCAGGACCTCAGCGAGGAGCTGTCGGCGCTGGGCCGGCGCATCACCCAGCTCGAGGACCAGGACATCGAGATCATGGAGCAGCTCGAGCCGGTCGAGGCCCGCCTGGCCGAGCTCGCCACCGTGCGGACCCAGCGGGCCACCGTGCTGGCCGACGCCGAGCAGCGCCTCATCGCCGCCGAGGCCGAGCTCGCCGTCGAGCTCACGGCCGAGACCGAGGCGCGAGCCACGCTGGCGGCCGAGGTCCCGGCCGACCTGCTGGCCGAGTACACGTCGCTCCGGGGCGGTCGAGGCGGCATCGGCGTCGCCCGCCTGATCGGCACCCAGTGCGGCGGCTGCCACCTCACGCTGTCCGCCGTCGAGGCGGCCCGGATCCGCAAGCACCCCGACGAGGTGACCCACTGCGAGGAGTGCGGCCGCCTCCTCGTCCCCTGAGCGGGATCCCGCGGCCGGTTCCACGTGCCCGTCCGATGTGACCGCCCGAGCCGCGCCGCGCTGCTGGCCGGGTCCCGTGCTGACCGGGTC
>DATAGR010000023.1:0-7705 GCA_036263575.1 Aquihabitans sp.
CTCGTGCGCGAGCTCGCCACCGACGAGCTCGGCGCATGAGCGGCCCGACGACGCGCCCGGAGGCGGAGGCGGCCTCGCCCCACGACGTCGTGGCCGACGTGGTGGCCGGCATGGAAGGCGACCTGATCGCCCTCCGCCGCGAGCTCCACGCGCACCCCGAGCCGTCGTGGCTGGAGCACCGCACCACCGAGGTGCTCCGGGACCGGCTCGTGGCCGCCGGCCTGGACCCGGAGGTGGCGCCGCCCGGCACCGGCCTGATCTGCGACATCGGCAGCGGCGGCCCGATCGTGGCCATCCGGGGCGACATCGACGCCCTGCGGATGCCCGACACCAAGGACGTCCCGTACCGGTCCACGATCGACGGCGTCTGCCACGCCTGCGGCCACGACCTCCACGCCACCGCCACGGTGGGCGCCGCCATCGCGCTGGCCCGCACCCTCGAGGTCTGCGACATCGCCGGCACCGTCCGGGTCATCCTCCAGCCCGCCGAGGAGGCGGTGCCCGGCGGCGCCGTCTCCCTCGTCGCGGGTGGCGTGATGGAGGGCGTCGAGGCGGTGTTCGGCCTCCACGCCGATCCCGGTCACGACGTCGGCACGGTGGGCGTGAGCGCCGGGCCCATCACCTCGGCGGCCGACCAGATCGAGATCCACCTGAAGGGCCCGGGCGGCCACACCGGCCGCCCCCACCAGACGGCCGACCTCGTCCACGTCGCGTCCCGGGTGGTGGTCGACCTCCCCATGGGGATGGGCCGCCTCACCGACCCCCGGGACGGCCTGAACCTCACGTTCGGCTCGATCCACGCCGGCGTGGCGCCCAACGTGATCCCGTCCGAGGCCCACCTCCTCGGCTCGCTGCGCGCGTCCGGGCGAGGCGCCTGGGACGCCGCGCCGGAGCTGCTGCCCCGGCTCCTGAGCGCCATCGTCGAGCCGTTCGGCGCCACGTGGGAGCTCGAGCACCGTCGCGGCGCCCCGCCGATCGTCAACGACCCGTGGGCCGTCGACCAGGTGGCGCGGGCGGCGAGCTCGGTGGTCGGTGCCGGATCGGTGGTGCCCACCAGCCAGAGCGCCGGCGGCGAGGACTTCTCCTGGTACGGCGACCTGGCGCCGCTGGGCTACCTCCGCCTCGGCGTGCACCGCCCCGGCACCCCCCGGGTCGACATCCACGCCAGCGCCTTCGACCTCGACGAGTCGGCGATCGGCCTCGGCGCCCGCGTGCTGGCCGGCAGCGCCATCGAGGCGCTCCGGGACCTCGGCGGCGCACGCCGTCCCTGACCGCCCGGGTGGGGGAGCGGTCCCGGCCGTCCGTAGGATCGGCGGTCGCCCATGGACGCCGCCGACCTCGACTACGACCTGCCGGCCGAGGCCATCGCCCAGACGCCCGCCGAGCCGCGCGACAGCGCCCGCCTGCTCGTGGACCGAGGTCCGGACCGCCCACCGGCGCACCGGGCGGTCGCCGACCTGGCGGAGCTGCTCGACGCGGGCGACGTGCTGGTGGTCAACGACACCGAGGTGATCCCCGCCCGCCTCCCGCTGCGCAAGGCGACCGGTGGGGCGGTGGAGGTGCTCCTGCTCGAGCGCCGGCCCGAGGGCTGGTGGGAGGCGCTGGTGCGGCCGAGCCGGCGGGTGGCCGACGGCACCCGCCTCGTCCCCGCCACGGCGACGGACGGCCCGGCGGCGGACCTCGTCGTCGAGGTGGGCGAGCGGCTGGGCGACGACGGCCGGCGACGCGTCACCGTCCACGGCGGGGTGGACGACCTCGACGCGCTGGCCGCCGTGGGCGAGGTGCCGCTCCCGCCCTACATCCACGAGCCGCTCGCCGACCCCGGCCGCTACCAGACCGTCTACGCCGCCCACCCCGGGTCGGTGGCGGCGCCGACCGCCGGCCTGCACCTCACCGACGCGCTGCTGGACCGTTGCGGGGCCCGGGGCGTCACGCTGGTCCGGGTCGAGCTCGTCGTCGGCCTGGGCACGTTCCGCCCCATCACCGCCGAGCGCGTCGAGGACCACCCGATGCACGCCGAGCGCTACCGCATCCCGCCCGCCGCCCAGGAGGTCCTGGGCCCTCGCCTGGGGTCGGGCGCCGGCGCACCCGACCGGTTCGGCGGTCGGGTCGTCGCGGTGGGCACCACCGTCGTCCGAGCCCTCGAGAGCTGGGCCGCCACCGGCCGGCCGGAGGGCGCCACCGACCTGTTCATCCGGGGCGACCACCACTTCGCCCTCGTCGAGCGGCTGCTCACCAACTTCCACGTGCCGAGGTCGTCGCTGCTGGCCCTGGTGGAGGCGTTCGTCGGGCCGCGCTGGCGCGACCTCTACGCCACCGCCCTGGCCGAGCGCTACCTGTTCCTCTCGTTCGGCGACGCCATGCTCCTCGACCGCGCCCCGGAGGGCACCCGGTGAAGCTCACGATCGACGTCCACGCCACCGACGGCGCGGCGCGCGCCGGGACCATCACCACGCCCCGGGGCGAGCTGTCGACGCCGCTGTTCATGCCGGTGGGCACCAAGGCGGCGGTCAAGGCCCTGACCCCGCCGGACCTGCGGGCGCTCGGCGTCCCGCTCATCCTCGGCAACACCTACCACCTCATGCTGAAGCCGGGCGCCGACCTGGTGGCCGACCTCGGCGGCCTCCACCGGTTCATGGCCTGGGACGGCCACGTCCTGACCGACTCGGGCGGCTACCAGATCTTCTCGCTGAAGCCGAAGGTCACCGACGAGGGGGCCACGTTCCGGTCCACCTACGACGGCTCGACCCACCACCTCAGCCCCGAGGAGGCCGCCGACATCCAGTCGAAGCTCGGCGGCGACATCCAGATGGTGCTCGACGTCTGCCCGCCGCTGCCGTCGACGGACCGGCTCGTCCGGGCGGCCGTCGACCGCACCGCCGTGTGGGCCGAGCGGGGCCGGCGGGCCTTCGAGGCGGGCCGCGGCTGGCGCGAGGACCGGGGCCTCGACCAGGCCCAGTTCGGCATCTCCCAGGGCGGCACCGACCTGGGGCTGCGCCGGGAGTCGGCGCAGCGCACCGTCGCCCTCGGCTTCGACGGCTACGGCATCGGCGGCCTGTCGGTCGGCGAGACCCGCGCCGAGATGGTGCCGGCGCTGGCCGCCGCCCTCGAGCACCTGCCGGCGGACCAGCCCCGCTACCTCATGGGCGTGGGCGACCCCGCGAGCATCGTGGAGGCCGTGGCCCTCGGCGTCGACCTGTTCGACTGCGTGCTGCCCACCCGCCACGCCCGGCACGGCACCGTCCTCACCGGCGAAGGCCGGCTGATGATCAAGAACCTGGCGTACGAGCGCGACGAGGGCCCGCTCGACCCCACCTGCGGTTGCTCGGTGTGCGCCACCTACACCCGCGCCTACCTCCGCCACCTCCACCGCCTGGGCGAGCCGACCGGCGCCCACCTCCTCACCGTGCACAACGTGGCGTGGCTGTCCGATCTCGTGGTCGGGCTGCGCGCCGCCATCGCCGAGGGCCGCTACGACGCCGCTCGGCGGGCGGTCCTCGACGTCTGGGGCTGATCGGGAGGCGGACGGTCGGGCCGTCGTTCGCCCGCCCGTCCCGGGGTCGGAGCGCCGATCGGGTGATCCCTGGGCAGCACCCGTGCGCGCCTATGGTTCACGAGGCATTTTCCCGCTCCCATTGGATCCCCGTTGGCCACCGTCGTCGTCACCTTCCTGTTCATCGGGATCGGGTGGTACCTCCTCATCCGCCCGCAGCAGCAGCGGGCACGGGCGCAGCAGGCCTTCGTGGCCGCCCTGCAGGTCGGTGACCGGGTGATCTCGGCCGGCGGGATCCACGGCACGATCACCCGCCTCGATGACGACACCGTCGGCCTGCAGGTGGCCCCGGGCGTCGAGCTGACCCTCGCCCGTGCCGCCGTCGCCAAGGCGGCCGACGCCCCCACCGACCCGGAGGACGAAGTGAACGACCAGCACGACGGACCGATCGCCGGGGGCCCGGCGTGACCCGGCGGAGCCTGCTCACGCCGCTGATCTTCACCGTCCTCCTGGCGATCATCAGCCTCGGGGCCACGGTCGTCACCGACACGCAGCCGACGCTCGGCCTCGACCTCCAGGGCGGGTTCTCGGTCGTCCTCCAGGCCAAGGAGGTCAACGGCCGGCTGCCCTCCGAGGAGAGCGTCGAGAAGGCCAAGGACATCATCCGCCAGCGCGTCGACGGCCTCGGCGTGGCCGAGCCCGACATCACGCGCCAGGGCCGAACCGTCATCGTCCAGCTGCCAGGAGTGAAGAACCGCGAGAAGGCCGAGGCGCTGGTGGGCTGCACCGCCCGCCTGGAGTTCCGCCCGGTGCAGGCCTTCGCCCCGAACCCCGATGCCGTCTCGGTGTCCACCGACGCCGAGGGGGAGACCACCACCACCGAGGCCGGCGACGCCTCGACCACCACGGTCGCCGGCGACGACGCGTCGACCACCACCGCCCCGGCCGACGGCTCGACCACCACCGCGCCGGCCGAGCCCACGACCACCGAGGCCGGCGCCGGCACCGACGAGCAGGGGCTGGTCGCGAGCGGCGAGGACGGCACCGGCATGGTGGGCATCGGGTCGGGCGAGGGCGCCCTGCCCGTGCAGTTCGCGCCGACCACCACGACCACCACGCTGCCGCCGACCACCACGACGCTGCCCCCGGCGACCACCACCACGACGGCGCCGGCCACCAGCACCACCGTCGCGGGCGACCCCTCCACCACGACCACCGCGGTGCCCGGCACCGCGGGAGGCACCAGCAGCTCGTGCGGCGACGGCGCCACGGGCGGCCCCGAGACCACCACGACCACCGCGGTGCCGGGTGCGCCGGCCGCCGGCGGCCAGTTCCCCTCCGAGGACGGGCAGCTCGTCTACACCCTGGGCGAGGTCGGGTTCACCGGTGACGCCCTGAGCCGGGCCAACGCCGCCCTCCAGAACGAGTGGACCGTCAACGTGGCGGTCAAGGGCTCGCAGAAAGCCGACGCCAACGCCGCGTTCAACGAGTGCTACCAGGGCGGCCCGACCTGCCCCGCCCAGAACCAGGAGGGCAGGGGGGCCATCGCCATCGTGCTCGACGGCGAGGTCCTCTCCGCCCCGGCGGTGAACGGCCCCGACCTCGCCGCCGACCAGTTCACGATCAGCGGCGGGTTCACCGAGGGCGAGGCCAAGGACCTGGCCCTCGTGCTGCGCTACGGCTCGCTGCCGGTGGAGTTCGAGCAGGCCGCCCTGCAGCAGGTGTCGGCCACCCTCGGCGCCGACTCGCTGCGCGCCGGGCTCATCGCCGGGCTCATCGGCATCGCCGGCCTCGCCCTCTACATGATCCTCTACTACCGCGGCTTCGGCATGGTGGTGGTCATCAGCCTCGTGGTGTGGGGCGCGCTGATGTACAGCCTCATCTGCGCCCTCTCCGCCAACCAGGGCCTGGCCCTGACGCTGGCCGGCATCACCGGCATCATCGTCTCGGTCGGCACCACGGTCGACACCTACGTCGTGGTCTTCGAGCGGGTGAAGGACGAGCTGCGGTCCGGCCGCTCGGTCCGGGCCGCCACCGAGCGGGGCTACCAGAGCGGCATCAAGACGGTGCTGACCGCCAACGGCGCCGCCTTCATCGGCGCCTTCCTCCTCTGGTACCTCACCGTCGGCCCGGTGCGGGGCTTCGCCTACTTCCTCGGGCTGTCGGTGATCCTCGACCTGTTCGTCGCCATCCTCTTCACCCGGCCGCTGATCCTCCTGCTGGCCCGCTCGCCCCGGTTCGCCAAGGCGAAGTTCTTCGGCATCGGCTCGTCCACCGACCAGGCCGTCCCCTCCAACGCGAAGGTGGTGGCCCCGTGAGCGCCCCCGTCCGGGATCCCAAGGGTGGTGGCCTCAAGCGCCTCTACCACGGCGACACGAACGTCGACATCGTCGGTCGCTGGAAGCTGTGGTTCGCCATCTCCGGGGTGCTGCTGCTCCTCGGCATCGCCCGCCTGGCCACCGGTGGACTCACCCTGGGCATCGACTTCACCGGCGGCACCGTGTGGCAGGTCGAGGCCGGCGACGCCGAGGTCGAGCAGGTCCAGGACGCCATGGAGGAGCTCGGCTACGACGACGTCCAGGTCCAGGAGGTCACGCAGGCAACCGGGGGCGGCAACGCCCGCTTCCTCCGCGTCGAGGCCGAGGCGTCGGCCGAACCGGCCGACGCCACCAGGAGCGCCCTCCGCGACGCCGAGGACGCCCTGGGCGGCCTGCGCGGCGACGTCCCGGCCGACGCCCGGGGCCGCATCGACGACGTGCGCGAGGACCTGGAGGCGGTCGACGGCCCGTTCGCCGACGAGGTCCCGGCCCCGCTCGCCTCGTTGCAGGCCGAGATCGAGAAGCTCCC
Source organism: Aquihabitans sp. (assembly GCA_036263575.1). GTDB lineage: Bacteria > Actinomycetota > Acidimicrobiia > Acidimicrobiales > Iamiaceae > Aquihabitans. The sequence goes on from DATAGR010000023.1 coordinate 6,341, forward strand.
GAGCACCCTCGAGGGCGCCGAGGACGCGCCGGCGGCGGCCCGCCGGGCCGCCGACCGCATGTCCGTGCAGATCACCGACCTCTCCGAGCTCGAGGACGCCGAGCGGGCCCGCATCGGCGGCGACGTCACCGAGCGGTTGGCCGAGCTCACCGGCACGCCGGCGACCGAGATCACCGTCGACACCGTGGGCCCGTCGTGGGGGCGCCAGATCTCCGAGAAGGCGCGCAACGCGCTCGTCGTCTTCATGATCGCCATCACGATCTTCATCACGATCCGCTTCGAGCTGAAGATGGCCATCGCCACCGTCGTGGCCCTGTTCCACGACCTCCTGGTCGTGCTCGGCCTGTACTCGCTCTTCGGCTTCCCCGTCACGCCGGCCACGGTCGTGGCCCTGCTCACCATGCTGGGCTTCTCGATCTACGACGGCATCGTCGTCTTCGACCGGGTGAACGAGAACACCAAGCTGCTCGACGCCAAGGGCCGCATGACCTACAGCGAGATGGCCAACCGGTCGCTCAACCAGGTGCTGATGCGGTCGCTCAACACGTCCATCACGTCGCTGCTGCCGATCCTGTCCGTGCTGATCGTCGGGGCCTTCGTCCTCGGCGCCAGCACGCTCCAGGAGTTCGGCCTGGCCCTGTTCCTGGGCCTGCTCTCGGGCGCCTACTCCTCGATCTTCATCGCCACCCCGCTGCTCGCCCTGCTCAAGGAGCGCGAGCCGCGCTACCGGGAGCTGCGCCGTCAGATCGCCGAACGCGGCTCCGGCTCGGTGCCGCAGCGCGCCGAGGTCGTCAAGACCGAGGCCGAGCTCGACCCGGTGATGGCGTCGGTGAAGGCCGGGCCCACGGCGCCCTACGCGCCGAGCGGCACGCCTCGCCCCCGCAAGCAGGGACGCCGCCGGTGACCGGCGGCGTCGACCTGGCCGGCCACATCCGCGAGATCCCCGACTTCCCGAAGCAGGGCGTCGTCTTCAAGGACATCACGCCGCTGCTCGGCCACCCCGACGCCTTCGCCGCCTGCATCGACGCGCTCGCCGACCCCTACGCCGACGACGGCGTCGTGAAGGTGCTCGGCACCGAGGCGCGCGGGTTCATCCTCGCCGCGCCGGTCGCGTACCGCTTCGGCGCCGGCTTCGTCCCCGTCCGCAAGGCCGGCAAGCTGCCCTGGGAGATCGAGCGCCAGGAGTACGAGCTCGAGTACGGGACCGACCTGCTCGAGATCCACCGCGACGCCGTGCGCCCCGGCGACCGCGTCCTCATCGTCGACGACGTCCTGGCCACCGGCGGCACGGCGGCGGCGACGGCCCGGCTGGCCGAGAAGCTCGGGGCCAGCGTCGTCGGCTTCGCCTTCCTGATCGAGCTCGGC
>DATAGR010000024.1:0-3661 GCA_036263575.1 Aquihabitans sp.
AACGTCCGCTACGACCTCGGCTACCTCAACGCCGCGCTCGAGCGCTCGGGCCGACCCCGGCTCGCGAACCGCTCGGTCGACACGCTGTCGCTCGCCCGGCGCCTCGTGCGCGACGAGGTGCCGAACTGCCGGCTCGGCACCCTGGCCCAGCGCTTCCGCCTCCCCAACCAGCCCTGCCACCGCGCCCTCGACGACGCGCTGGCCACGGGCGACCTGCTCCACCTCCTGCTCGAGCGGGCCGGGCGGCTGGGCGTGTGCGGCCTCGACGACCTGCTGTCGCTGCCCACCATGGGCGGTCACCCGCAGGCGGGGAAGCTGCGGCTCACCGACAAGCTCCCCCGCACGCCCGGCGTCTACCTGTTCCGCGACCGCGGCGGGCGCACGCTCTACGTCGGCAAGGCGTCGAACCTGCGCTCACGGGTCCGCTCCTACTTCTCGGGCGACGACCGGCGGAAGGTCGGCCAGCTCCTCCGGGAGACCGAGCGGATCGACCACGTCGTGTGCCCGAGCGCGCTGGAGGCCGCGGTGCTGGAGGTCCGGCTCATCCACCGGCTCGAGCCCCGCTTCAACCGCCAGCTGACCACGTGGCGGCGCTACGTCTACCTGAAGCTCACCGACGAGCGCTTCCCTCGCCTCTCGGTCGTGAAGGCCATCCGCGACGACGCCGCGCTCTACCTCGGCCCGCTGCCGTCGCACCAGGCCGCCAAGCGGGTGGCCGAGGCCATCGAGACCGCGGTCCCGCTCCGCCGCTGCACGGCCACGCCCGGCCGCCAGCTGCGCGCCGGGGCGTGCGCCGCCGCCCAGCTCGGCGTGGCCACCTGCCCGTGCGCCGGCCAGACCTCCGAGGACGCCTACGCCGCCATCGTCGCCACGGTGCGGCGCGGGCTGCTCCACGAGCCGGCCGTGCTGCTCGGGCCGCTGGAGCAGAAGATGCACGCGCTGGCCGCAGCCGAGCGCTTCGAGGAGGCGGCCGAGATGCGCGACCGCGCCGCCGCCCTCACCGCCGCCATCCGCCGCCAGCGGCGCTTCGACGCGCTCCGCCGGGCCGGGCGCCTGGTCGTGGAGTTTGGCGAGCGGTCGGGCGCCGAGCTCGACCACGGCCGGCTCGTCCGGGCCTGGAGCATCGGCTCCGCCGGCGTGGCCCCGGTCCCGCTCCCCCTCGACCTCGACCCGGCGGCCCCCGACGCCCTCGTGTCGCCCCTCGACGGCGACCCGTCCCTTCCTGGCCGCCCGGTCCCCAAGGCGGTGGCCGACGAGCTCGCCTGCGTCGCCGCCTGGCTGGAGAAGGAGGCGGCCCGCATCCGGGTGGTCCACGCCGATCGCGGCCTGGCGTCGGCGTACCCGGCCCTGCCGTCGTACCAACCCGTGCGCTGATCCCGTGCCCTGACCCCGCAGGGCCGACCGCCGGGCCGCGCCGATACCCTGCGAGGCGTGGAGTGGATCCTCGTCGGCGTCCTCGCCGCGCTCATGGCCGGCATCACCCTGGTGTGCATCGCCGCCCTGATGGCCCGCACGCGGTTCCACCGGTACCACCGGGTCGACACCGCCGTGCCGACCGACGCCCCGCTCAGCTGGCTCGTCGACCCTCGCACCCCGGCGCGCCTCCACCGGCGCCTCGCGAAGCTGGGTACGACCGCGCTCGCCGTCGCCAGCGACCACACCCCGACCGGCCGGAAGGCCCGCAAGGCCGAGCCGACGCCCATCGTGCGCGCCGCCCAGGACCTGTGCGCCCGTGCCGTCGCCCTCGACCGCCAGGTGACCCGGCTGGCCACCCTCGCCCCGGCCGCCCGCCGGGCGCCGCTGCTGGCGCTCGACCGTGCCGTGGCCGACCTCGAGGCCGCCGGCGCCCAGCTGGTGGCCCTCAGCGCCGAGGTCCAGGCCCCGGCCCGCCTGCCCATCGATGACCCGGCGCACCAGGAGATCACCCAGCGCGTCGACCGCCTGGCCCAGGCCCACCGGGAGCTGCTCGCCCTCGACGACCACGCCGGCCTCGTCGCCGAGCCGCTCCCCGCCCCGCCCCTCGCCGCCCCCGGCACGTCGTCCGCCGGCGGCCAGGTGGCCCGGTCCGCGCCGTTCCCGCCGCCGCCCCCTCCGCCGGGCCGACGGGCGGGCGGCCCCGGCACCCGCCGGTAGGGTCGCCGGCATGGTCCACGCCTTCGTGCTGCTCCGGGTCGAGCCGGCCCGCATCGCGGCGCTGGCCTCGGCCCTCACCGAGATCGAGGGGGTGGCCGAGGTCTACTCCGTGGCCGGCGACGTCGACCTGGTCGCCATCGTCCGCGTCCGCCACCACGACGACCTCGCCGACGTCGTGACCCGCCACGTCTCCGGCCTCCCCGGCATCGTCTCGACCCGGACGATGATCGCCTACCAGGCCTTCAGCGAGCACGACCTCGACGCCATGTGGGACCTCGGCGCCTCCTAGAGCGCGGCCGGCGTCGGACTCAGAAGGCCGTCGTGAAGGCGTGGATCACCACGCCGACGAGGCCACCGACCACGGTGCCGTTGATGCGGATGAACTGCAGGTCGCGACCGACCTGGAGCTCGATGCGGCGGCTGGCGTCCTCGGCGTCCCAGCGGGCGACGGTGCCGGAGATGAGGTCGGCCACCTCGTCCCGGTACTGGTCGAGCACGTAGAGGACGGTCCGCTCCACCCAGCCGTCGAACTTCGCCTGCAGCTCGGGGTCGTCCTGGAGGGTGCGCCCGAGGCGGACGATGCCCTCCTCCAGGCGCGATCGCAGCTCGCTGTCGGGGTCGGCGCTGGCCGTGAGCAGGGTGCCCTTCAGGTCGCCCCACAGCGTCGACGTCCACGAGCGCAGGGCGGGGTGGGCCAGCAGCTGGGCCTTGATCTCCTCGCCCCGCGCCGCCAGCTCCGGCGAGGTGCGCAGCTCCACGACCAGCTCGCTGATCCGCTCGTCGATCTGATGGCGGACGGGGTGGTCGGGGTCGGCGGCCACCTCCTCCAGGAAGCGGCGGCCGCTCGTGGTCAGCTTGTTGACGATCCGGTCGTCGACCGACTCGGGCACCCACCACGGCGACTCGCGCTCGACCCGGGCCCGGATGGTGTCGATGTTGCGGTCGAGGAAGGTGGCGGTGGCGCCGAGCAGCCCCTCGATCACCGCGTGGTGGTGCCCGTCGGCCACGGCCGCCTCCAGCACCCGTGAGGCGACCGGCGCGGCCGGGACCTCCGCCACCCGGTCCGTCACCATCCGCTCGACCACGGGCGCCACGTCCTCGTCGCGCAGCACCTCCATCGCCGCCCGGACCGCGTCGCCGGCGTTCTCGCCCAGCTTGTGGGCGTTGGCCGGGTCGGCCAGGTAGGCGCCGACGCGGGCGCTCACCCCGACCGACCGGATCTTCTCGGCGATCACCGGCCCCGACAGGAAGTTGCCCTGGACGAACGTGCCCAGCCCCCGACCGATCTCGTCCTTGCGCTCGGGGATGATCGCCGTGTGCGGGATCGGCAGCCCGAGGGGGTGCCGGAACAGGGCGGTGACCGCGAACCAGTCGGCCAGGGCGCCGACCATCGCCGCCTCGGCGAAGGCCTCCACGTAGCCGGCGACGGTGTTGTCCGGCCACCGTCGGGCGATCACGAAGACCACGGCGGCCAGCACGAGGAGGCCGGCGGCGATCGCCTTCATCCGGTTGAGCGCCCGGCGCCGGG
>DATAGR010000025.1:0-1701 GCA_036263575.1 Aquihabitans sp.
CTCGGCGGCGCCGGTCGCGGTGCGCACCCGCTCCACGAAGCGGCCGATCTCGGCCGCCGACGTGGGGATGTCGCCGGTGGCCTTGAACACGGACCAGCTCGGCGCCCCGTAGTTGACGGCGAACACGCAGTAGCCGTGGTAGCGCAGGACCGGGCCGAGGCCGCTCCACGAGTCGTAGGCGTTGCCGAACGTGCCATGCACCAGCACGACCGGGTTCGGGTGGGCGGCCGAGGGGCGGCAGGTGAAGTCGTTGGTCCCCGCCGGGCTCCGCATCGGGTTGACGAGCGAGCCGAGCGCCCCCGCGACCAGGTCGGTCGGTGCGAAGAGGGCCGGCCGGGGGATGGTGCGGGGCGTCGCCGCGGTGGCCGATCCGGCCAGGAGCCCGACCGCCGACAGGGCGACGAGCAGCGAGACGACGGGCTTCGGCAGGTGGCGCACCGGGGGTCCCCTTCCTCGGCGGCCACGGCGGGCCGACATCGTGGCCGGCCGTGGTGACCGGTCGGTAACGGGACGGTACCGTGTGACGGCGGGCACGTCACGCGCCGTCACGGGAACCGGCCGGCGTCAGGTGGCGGGACCGTCGATCCCGGCCAGGTCGTCCTCCAGCTCGGCCAGGCAGGCCTCGACCATGGCCCGCCGTGCGGTCGTCTTCGTGCGGGCGTAGGCGCCGGTGCGCAGCTCGGCCAGGCGCCGGGCGTCGGCCATGGCCTCGGCCTCCACGTCGGCGGCGGGCACCACCCGGTCGAGGTAGCCCACCTCGACCGCGCCGGCCGGGTCGTACGCCGTGCCCTGGAGGGTCGCGGCGGTGAAGGCCCGCACGTCGAGGCGCTCGCGTGCGAAGGCCACCGCGAAGGCGGGCAGCGGCATGCCGATGGCCACCTCGGTGAGGCCGATCTTGGCGGGGACGTCGGCGCCCACGCGCACGTCGCACGCCATGAGCGTGATCGCACCACCGGCGAGGGCGTGGCCGGTGCAGGCGGCCACCGTCGGCACGCCGAGGCCGTAGAGGCGGAGCCACCAGCGCGCCCCCCGGGCGACGAGGGCCCGCATCGCCTCCACGCCGGCCGTCATCTCCTTGAGGTCGAACCCGGCCGAGAAGCGGCCCTCCCGGCCGACGAGCACGAGGGCGCGGGCGCCGTCGGCCTCCACGCGGTCGAGCAGCCCCTCGAGCGCCTCGAGCACGGCATCGCCGAACGCGTTGGCCTTGCCGTCGTCGAGCGTGATGACGGCGATGCCGTCGTCGAGCCGGTAGGTCGGGAGCGTCGGGGCCTCGGTCATGGGCGCAGAACCTAGCGAAGGCCCCCGGCGGCCCCGCCCGGCCCCCCGCTCACGCGCCGGCGGAGGCCTGGGCCAGCTTGCGCTGCTCGAGGGTGCGGTAGAGCGCCACCGCGCTGATGGTGCCCAGGACCGTGCCGTCGGCGCCGACCACCAGGCCGTCGCGCACGTCGCCGCCGTCGATCTTCTGGACCGCCGGCAGCAGCGGCTCGTCGGGCCGGACGACCGAGATGCGGTCGACGGGGTACGCCAGGTCGACGACCCGGAGGTGGTCCCAGCGGTCGGCGGGCACGGCACGGATGGCCGCGGCGGTCAGGAGCCCGGCCACGCGACCCTGCTCGCCGAGGACCGGGTACGCCTGGTGCTGGGTGCCGGGCGGGAGGGTGCGGAGGAAGTCGCCGACCGAGCTCCACCCGGCGGCCGACG
>DATAGR010000026.1:0-4127 GCA_036263575.1 Aquihabitans sp.
CCACGTCACCAAGGCCGACGCCGACGCCGACGAGCACGACCACTGATCGGTCGGTGCCGCTGACGAGCGGGCGCGACGACGGGGCCGGCCGACCGGCCGGCCCCGTCGCGTCCCACTCCTGGGCCTCAGGTCACTCGGTGACCACCATGGCGGTGACCATCCCGAAGAGCCCGTCGTCGCTCTCGGCGTGGTTGACGATGTGGCAGTGGAAGGCCCACGTGCCGGCCTCGTCGGCCCGCACCAGCACGCTGTAGCGCTCGCCGGGCGACACCCACACCGTGTCCGCCTGGTAGGGCGCCGCCAGCGGGAAGCCGTCCTTGGCCACCACCAGCTGCGACTGCCGGTGGAGGTGCATCGGGTGCCCGACCAGGCCCTCGTTGTAGAAGTGGATCAGCACCCAGTCCCCCTTCTCGGCCACGATCGGGGCGGTCGCCGGGAAGGCCTTGCCGTTGAGCGAGAGGCCGATGACCCCGGCGTCGTTGAGCACCATGGGGATCTCCTGGGCGACCTCGACGTCCGGCGGGACGGTCATGTGGCCGTAGGGCCCGCTGGGGAGCGGCACGTCGCCGACCTGCACCACTGCGAAGAGCCCGTTGACGATGGCCTCCTGGCCGTGCATGTGCGCGTGGTACATGCCCAGCTCGCTGTGGTCCGGGGCCGTCCACTCGTAGGTGTAGGTCTCGTAGGGGCGGATGTAGTCCTGGGTGATCGGGGCCACGCCGTCCTGGTCGTTCGGGACGCTGATCCCGTGCCAGTGGATGTCGGTGCTGATCGGCAGGTTGTTGGTGAGCCGCACCTGGACGTCGTCGCCGGGCTCGACCCGGAGCCACGGGCCGGGGACCCGCCCGTTGTAGGTCCAGGCCTTCACGACCTTGCCCGGGCTGACCTCCCAGTCGGTGATGGCCGCCGTCAGGTCGAAGCGCTTGGTCCCGTCGGGCAGGATCGTCGGCTCCAGCTTCTCGTTGCCGGCGTCGATGCCTCCGGCGGCGTACTCCTCCGCGGTGGCGAGGAACTCCTCGACCCCGCCGGCCATGGCCTCCTCCATGCGCTTGTTCATGGCCTTCGCCTCGGCCGAGGTGCCCACCATCGACGACACGTCGTGGCCCATGGCGGCGTGGTCCTCGCCGTCGGCCGCGGCCTGCTCCTCGGCGGCCGCCGCGCTGGCGCCGCCGCCGTCGGTCACGATCAGCTTCCCGGTCATCCCCGAGTCCTTGTGGCCCGGGATCGAGCAGAAGATCTCGTACTCGCCGGGCGCGAGCGCCGACACGTCCAGGATCGCCGACTCGCCGGCGGCCAGGTCCTTCGACTTCACGGCGGTGTCCAGCACGGCGACGTTGTGGACCATGGTCCCGTTGTTGGAGACGTCGATCGACCCGCCCTTCGGCACGGTCACGGTGGCCGGGGCGAGGGCGAACTCGGTCAGGGCGATGGCCACCGGCTCACCGGTGGGCGAGGCCTCCTGCGTCGAGCCGCCGCTGCTCGAGGCGGCCACGGCGGCCATCACGAGGGCGAACACCGAGGCCGCCACCGAGAACCGCACGAGCAGGGTCTGGTTCGTGCTCTTCATCGTGCGACCCCCTCGCGTCGATCGCCCGTCGGTCGCTCGCTCACCACGTCCATCACGTTCCTCTCATCGGTGCGCCGGTCGGGACGGCCGGCGGCGAGGTCGACGGTACGGATCGTCCAGGCGCGTCGACAGGGCCGAAGGTCCCGAACCGCACGCCCGGAGGGGTTGGCGCTCGCCCTCGCGGGTAGCGGGTGGGCGGCCGCGCCGACCGCCTGCGGCGCCCGTCTCGAAGGAGCCGCCATGGTCCGCAACGACAAGACCTCCCCACGCGTCGACGCCCAGCGCGAGCACGAGCTCAAGGGCTTCATCCAGGGCGCACCGGTCCCCAACCGGGACGACGCCAAGCTGCAGGAGGAGATCGGCCGCATCGAGCCGGGTCGGCGGCCTGAGGTCGACGAGCCGGGTCCGAACGGCCAGCCCTCCATCCAGGAGACGTTCGTCCGCTCGGAGTTCAGCCGGTGGTTCCTGCCCTCGGCGTTCCCTGCGACGGCCGGCGTCCTCGTCGAGCAGCTCCGGGACGAGGCGGCGCCCGACTGGGTCGTCGAGGCCGTCGAGCGCCTGGCCCCGGACCAGCGCTTCGACGACATCGGCCACGTGTACGACGCCGTCGGGCCGGTCGAGGAGGGCGACGAGCCGTGACCCGCATGCGCCTCCTGCCGATGGAGCCGGGTGCCTGGTCGGCCGAGCTCGACGAGGGCGACCAACGCACCACGCACCGGGTGATCGTGCCCGACGGCTTCCTCGACCAACTGGCCCTCGTGGACGGCGACCCCGAGCGGGTGGCGCGCGAGACGCTCGGCTTCCTGCTGGACCGCCTCCCGTCGACCGCACTACCTGCCGAGATCTCGGTCTACGACGTCGCCGAGGAGCACCCGGACTTCACCGACGAGCTGCTCACCCGGCTGGCTTGAGGTCGAGGGCGCGGCCCGCCGACGGCGTCTGGCGCGAGGTCGAGCGGGTAGTGCCGCAGGACCCGAGCGACGACCACGAGAGGTCTCCATGCACCGCCTGCCCCGACTCGTCCTGCTGCTCGCCGTGCTGATCCCGGTCGGCCTCGGGGCGTGCGGATCCGACGAGGCGGGGACCGACAACGGCAACGAGCAGCAGAACGTGGAGCGCGACCCGGCCGGCAGCGGATCGGGCACCGAGGCGTTCTGCGGCGCCGCCGCCAAGGCCGCCGAGGCGGAGCAGGAGGGCGACGCCCTCGGCATGGCCAACGCCCTGCAGACCGCGGTGGACGACGTGCCCGAGGAGGTCGCCGAGGAGCTCCAGTCCTACATCGACACCCTCGAGGCCGCGTCCCCCAACGCCGAGCCGGGGGGCGACCCGGTGGAGTCGGATCGCGCCGAGGCGTCGTACCGGGCCTACGTCGAGGAGACGTGCGGGTCCGCCGAGGGCTCGACCGAGGGCTCGGGTGGCGGCTCCGGTGACGGCTACTGAGTGGCCCCGTCGGATGCGGCCCACGGCGGAGGTGCGCGCCTGATGACCACGAGCCCCCCGTCGGATCGCGCCCCCAGCGACGTCCGCTCGGCCCGCTTCCCCTCGAACGACCGCCTGCCGGCCGCGGCGCGCGACTTCGTCCGCGGGGCGGTCGACGCCCTGGGGACCAGCACCCCGGAGGATGCGCTCCTCATGACGAGCGAGGCGGCCTCGAACGCCGTCGAGCACGCCGACTCCTCCTGCATCGAGGTCGTCGTCGAGCGACACGGCCCGGTCGTCCGCATCAGCATCTCCGACGACGACCCCGAGCAGCCCGTGATGCTGCCGCAGGACCCCCAGCGCGTCGGCGGGCTGGGCATCCGGCTCATCGACCACCTCGCCGTCGACTGGGGCGTCACCGAGATCGCCGGCGATGGCAAGCGGGTGTGGTTCGACGTCGAGCTGCCGAGCTCCTGACCGGTCCGTGGCGCACCCTCGCACCGCATCCCCGCCTCCCGGCCGACGTGGTGGGATCCGCCGTGACCACCCGCAGGTTCACGATCGAGGCTCGGCCCGAGAGCGTGCGCGAGGCCCGGATGGTCGTCCGGGAGACGCTCCGCTACTGCGGCATCACCGACACCGACCTGGCCGAGCTGGCCACCAGCGAGCTGGTCAGCAACGCCATCGAGCACGGCGAGGAGCCGGTGTCGGTCGTGGTGCGCTGCGCCGGCGGCATGGGCCGGGTCGAGGTCCACGACGCGTCCCCGGACCTGCCGCGGCGGTGGCAGGGCGGCGAGGGCCGGGCGGGGACCGGGCTGGTGATCGTCGACGCGTTCACGCCGTCCTGGGGCGTCGAGCCCACCCCGGCGGGCAAGGCGGTGTGGTTCCAGGTGGCCACGGGCCCGGGCGGCTCGCTCGGCACCTGACCTCCCGGCCTCGGCGTCACCCCCGGCCGTCACCGCCGGCCCGGAGCAGGAGCAGGGCGACGTCGTCACGGGCGCCGTCGCCACGCCGGCGCTCGTCGAGCGCCTCCCGGAGCGCCGCCACCACGGCGTCGAGCGGTGCGTCGGCGTGGATGCGCAGGAGCCCCTCGAGCTCCGCGTCGGTCAGCGCTGCGGCCGCCGGAGCATCGGTCAGCCCG
>DATAGR010000027.1:0-1845 GCA_036263575.1 Aquihabitans sp.
CCCGCCCACCCGCCCGGTCCGGGTGCCCCGGGGCCCGCTCGTGCTCTCGCTCCTGTGCTTCGCGGCGTACTGCGCGCTCGAGGTCACGACGGCGGGGTGGACCGCGTCGTACCTCGAGGAGCACCGGGGGGCCTCGGCCACGCTCGCCGGCCTCGCGGTGAGCGGCTTCTGGGCCGGCATCACGCTCGGCCGCCTCGTGATGGGCCGCATCCCGGCATCGCCGGCGCAGCTGCTCGTCGGTGGCGGCGTCGTCACCGCCGGCGCCTACCTGGTGGTGCCGTTCGTGCCCACGGCCGGTGCCGTCGTGGCCGTGGTCGTCGCCGGCCTGGCGCTGGCCGTGGTGCTGCCCACCCTGGTCGTGACCACCGCCGATCGCGTCGGGGTGGCCGCCGCCGGGCCGGTCACCGGGTGGCAGATGCTCGCCGCCAACGTGGGCGGCACGGTGTGCTCGGGTGGCATGGGGTTCCTCGTGGCCCGCACCGACGACGGCGCACCGATCCGGGTCCTCATCGCCCTGGCGCTGGTGGGTGTGCCCGTGCTCCTCCGGGCGCTGGCCGCCCACCCCGACCCCGCGACCGATCTGGACCCTGCGGCGGCTCGGGCGCCGGCCACCTCCTGACGTCCGCCCTCAGGCCAGGTCGGGCAACGGGAAGACGTCGCCGCCGGGGAACCGGGCCATCGAGCGGTAGCGGCGGTGGGCGAAGCGCCAGCGGCCGTCGATGCGTTCGTACCGGTCGCGGTAGAGGCCGTGGGCGTCGTCGCGCCCGGCCTCCCGCGTCTCCTGGCGGATCTCGGCCATGTAGATGCGGGCCTCCGCGGCGTCGCGGTCGCCGCCGGGCCACAGGTCGACGTGCGTCCCGAGCACCACGAACTGGAAGTGCTCGTAGCGAGCGATGGCGTCGGCCACGAACGAGGTGAACGCCTCCACGCCCTCGAACCGGCGAGGGGGCCGGGCGACGAGGTCGAGCTCGACCACCGCGCCGTCCGCGAACAGCGGGACGAGCGCCGGCCAGTCGCGCCGGGTGATGGCGTCGGCGTAGGCCTGCTGCAGCCGGGTGATGGCCACGTGGTCGATCGTCTCGGCCAGGGCGTCGTCGGACATGCGGCCTCCTCGGGCGACGACGCTAGGCCCGGCCGCTGCCGTCGTGGCGCCGATCCCCGGGTCAGGCCGGGGTGGCGGTGAAGGTGAACTCGCCGCCGCACACGAAGCCGTCGTCCTCGCCTGACAGGAAGAGCGCCCCGGTGAACGTGCCGTCGTCGGCGAACGACCCCGAGAGCGACGGGCGCAGGGGCTCGTCGTCGAGCATCGCCTCGACCGAGCCGGACCCGCTGATCGGCACCTGATCGAACGAGACGTCGGTGGTGCGCTCCTGGAGGTCGCCGGTGTTGTCGAGCGGCTGGCACTCGATGGCAAGGTCCTCGACCTCGAGGTCCTCGATGCCGGCGCCTCGCACGAAGCGGACCGGCACCTCGGGATCCTGGCCGTCGACCACGCCCCGGTAGTCCCGAGGACCCGGCGCGCCGGGGGTCGGGGCGGCGGTTGTGGTCGTGGCCGCCGCCGTGGTCGTGGTCGTGGAGGACGCCTCGTCGGTGGTGGTGGTCGCCTCGGTGGTGGTGCTGGTGGCCTCGGCGACCTCGGTCGTGGTGGTGCGACGGGGTGCGTCGGCGGCGTCGTCGTCGTCGCTGCAGCCGACGAGGGCGGCGGCGAGGGCGCCGGCGAGCACGAGGGCGCCGGCGAGGCGCTGGCCGCGGCGCGGTCGGCGGGCGGCGGAGGGGGAGCTGGCCATGGGGCGACCCTACGAGACGGCGGGCCGCCGCCACGGGCGGGCAGCGCCCCTGACCTGC
>DATAGR010000028.1:0-1898 GCA_036263575.1 Aquihabitans sp.
CCCCGTCGCGGTCGAAGCCCATGGCGAGGAGCAGGGCCAGGCCACCGCTCACCTGTGGCGCGGCCATCGAGGTGCCGGCGAGGCAGGCGTAGCCCGAGCCGTCGCCGCCGCCCCGTGCGCTCGAGGAGATGATGCCGCCGGGCGTGGCCCCGACCGCGCAGGTGGCCGGGGTGTCGCCGCGGGTGCCGCCCGGGGCGGCCACGCCGAGCGGCGAGCGGTCGACGTCGGGGGCGTACGACGCCGACGCGCCCGAGCGCGTGGTGGCGGTGACGATCACGGCGCTGGGCCGGTCGAGGAACTCGACGAGCCCGGTGCCGTCGCCGTTGCCGGCGGCCAGGACGGGCACGGCGCCGGCCGCCCACGCCTCCTCCAGCGCGGCCGTGAGGTCGGGGCCGAGCCGGCGCCCGGCGGTCAGGGAGAGGTTGATCACGTCGGCGCCGTTGGCGACGGCCCACCGCACCCCGGCGGCGACGTCCGCGGTGTCGCCGAGCGGGACGCACCCGGCCTCGTCGCAGTCGGGGAGCAGCGCGTGGATCGCCAGCAGGCGGGCACGAGGCGCCACGCCGGCCACGCCGACGCCGTCGTCGGCACGCGCCGCGACGATCCCGGCCACGTGGGTGCCGTGGGCGTCGCCCGACGGCGCCTCGCCGAGGGCCACCGGCGTGCAGCGGGCGGGGTCGCCCTGGGCACCCACGCAGGAGGTGGCCTCGGCGACCTGGCCGACCAGGTCCGGGTGCCCGGCGTCGACGGGGGAGTCGACCACCGCCACGGTGGTCCCGACCCCGAGGCTCGACCGCCACGCGGTGCGGGCACCGGTGGCGTCGAGGTGCCACGCCAGACCGGAGGTGACCGCCGGGTCGTCGACGGCGCGCGGCCCGGGTCCGTTCGCGGTCGCGGGAACGACCGAGCCGGCGGCGACGCCAAGCGAGACCGCGGTGGCCACCACCCAGCGGCGCCCTCGGCGTGCGGCGGTCATGGTCGGGCAAGCCTCGCGCGCACGGTGCGACCCGGCGAGCGCCGTCGATCAGACGCGGCGCATGACGGTGACCACCCGGCCGAAGACCTGGACCTCGCTCGGGTCGAACACCATGGGCTCGAGGCGCTCGTTCGCCGGCACCAGCACCACCTGGTCGCCCTGGCGCTGGTACGTCTTGACCGTGGCCTCCTCGCCGGGGATGCCGGCGATCACGATCTCGCCGACCTTGGCCTCGGACTGCGAGCGGGCGACGACGAGGTCGCCGTCGAGGATGCCGACGTCGATCATGGAGTCGCCCCGGACCCGCAGCATGAACAGCTCGCCTTCGCCGGTGAGGTCGGCCGGCACCGGCATGACCTCCTCGACGTTCTCCTGGGCCAGCACGTCGGTGCCGGCGGCGACGTCGCCGATCAGCGGCACGTGGCGCACCGGACGGCGGTCCACCGCCGCGCCCGAGGCGGAGTCCCAGCGGACCTCGATGGCACGGGGCTTCGTGGGGTCCCGCCGGAGGAAGCCGAGGCGCTGCAGCGTCGAGAGGTGCGAGTGCACGGTGGACGGCGAGCCCAGGCCGACGCTCTCGCCGATCTCGCGCACCGACGGCGGGTAGCCCCGCTCGCGCATGGCGGAGTCGATGCACTCGAGGATCTGGCGCTGGCGGGCGGTGAGGGTCTGCTCGGCCATGGGGCCTCCGGTGGGTCGTCGCCCGGGGGCGAACAGGTGGTCGATGGCGACCGTACCATCGCGCGGGTGTTCGGGCAAACATCTGTTCGCACGGCTCTTGACGGGGAACGTCCGTTCGTGGGTATCCTGCTGACGAACAGGCGTTCGTGGAACGCTCGTTCGCCTCCGACCTCGCTGTCAGACCCCCTGGGGAAGATCTCACCATGGCCGCCGTCCTCCACCCGAACCGCCCCGCCCCCCG
>DATAGR010000029.1:0-7965 GCA_036263575.1 Aquihabitans sp.
GCGGCACCGAGTCGTTCACCAACATCCGCAAGCCCTCCATCGTGCAGAAGGAGATCTACGTGCAGATGGAGAGCAACGAGAACCGCAAGTTCGACCGCATCGGCCGCCCGGGTGGAGCGCCGGGCGACGCCACCACCCCGCACGCCGGTCACTCGATCCCGCAGCAGATCGAGCAGCTGGCCGAGCTCCACCAGCGCGGCGTGTTGAGCGACGCCGAGTACACGCGCAAGAAGGCCGAGCTGCTCGAGCGGATGTGACCGGCGTGGCCGCGCCACCGTGACCGCCCGCTCGGTCGTCAGCCTGGTGCCCTCGGCCACCGAGACCCTGCGCGCGTGGGGCGTCGAACCGCTGGCCTGCACCCGGTTCTGCGAGCAGCCCGATCTGCGCCACGTCGGGGGCACCAAGGACCCCGACGTCGCCGCCATCGTCGAGCTGGCCCCGGACCTCGTGGTCGTGAACGACGAGGAGAACCGCCGGGAGGACGCCGACGCGCTGGCCGCCGCGGGGCTCGCCCTCCACGCCTGCTCGCCGCGATCGGTGGCCGAGGTGGCGCCGGCGCTGGCCGAGCTGGCCACCGCCGTGGATGTCGCCCCGCCGGCCCGCCTCCTCGGCGGTCCGGTGCCGTCGCTGCGGCCCCTGGGCGTCCGGGCGTTCGTGCCGATCTGGCGGCGGCCGTGGATGAGCATCGCCGGTGACACGTTCGGGTCGTCGGTCCTCGAGGCGATCGGGGTGGCCAGCGCGTGCGCCGACGCGCCGGTCCGCTACCCGGAGGTCGACCTCGCCGACGTGGCGGGCCGCGAGGTGGACGTCGTGCTGGCGCCGAGCGAGCCGTACTCGTTCCGGCCCGCGCACCTGGCCGAGCTGGCCTCGGTCGCGCCCGTCGTGGCGGTCGACGGCCAGGACCTCTTCTGGTGGGGCAGCCGCACGCCGGCGGCGCTGCACCGGCTCCACCGAACCATCGGGGCCGCCCTCGGCCGGTGAGGGCATGGGGCAACGGCCCGGCATCCATGGGAGGGGCGCTCGTGGTGGCCGGGCCCCGAGGGCAGCCGGCCACCACGGCGAGCGCCCATCGCACTCACCGCCCGGTCGGGGGCGAAACGCTCAACCGGCGCGATCGGCGCCCACCACGGCCGCGCCCGCAGCCGGTCGGACCGCCCACCCCTCGTCGAGGGCCCCCGGTCGGGTGAGCGCCACCGCGCAGCCGCCGAAGCCGGCGCCGGTCAGGCGGGCGCCGTGCACGCCGGGGAGGCCCGACAGCTGCTCGACGAGGCGGTCGAGGGCAGGCGTGGAGACCTCGAAGTCGTCGCGCAGCGACGCGTGGCTGGCCGCCATCAGCTCGCCGGCCAGGGCGACGTCGCCCGCGGCCAGGGCCGTCGCGAAGTCCCGGACCCGGCCGTTCTCGGTGACGACGTGGCGGGCCCGTCGCCGCAGCACCGGATCGGTGAGGCGGTCGACCTCCGCCGGGTCGGAGAGCAGTCGGAGCGGGCCGAGCTCCTCCTCGGCCGCCTCCACCGCGGACCGGCGCTCGGCGTAGGCCGAGCCGGCGAGCCGGCGGGCCTCGCCCGAGTGCACCACCCGGACCTCGACGTCGTCGGGGAGGGCCACGGGCGCCACCGCCAGGTCGTGGCAGTCGATCAGCAGGGCGGCGCCGTCGACGCCGGCGGCCGACGCGAGCTGGTCCATGATCCCGCACGGGACCCCCGAGGCCCGCTGCTCGGCGCGCTGGGCCAGCTGGGCGAGGTCGAGCGTCGGACCGTCGAACCCCAGGGCGAGGGCGACGGCGACCTCGAGCGCCGCGCTCGACGACAGGCCGGCGCCGAGCGGCAGCGTGGTCGACACGGTGCCGGTGAAGCCCGCCGTCGGCCGCAGCTCGGCCACGACGCCGGCCACGTAGCGCGCCCACGCCGGCTCGATCGTCGCCGGATCGCCGACGTCGAGCGGCACCACGGCCGGTTCGGCCTCGTCATCCGAGGTCAGCACGACCTGCTCGCCGCCCGGCCGGCCCCGGACCGTGGTGGCCAGGTCGATCGCCATGGGCAGCACCAGGCCGCCGGTCGTGTCGGTGTGGTCGCCGATGAGGTTGACGCGTCCGGGCGCCACCGCGACCACGAGGTCGGCTGGCGGGGGCACCGTCACGGGCGTGCGGCGCGGAGGCGCTCGGCCGCCTCCTCGGGCGCCACCGGGTTCAGGTAGGCGCCGCTGCCAAGCTCGCCGGCGGCGACGTAGCGGAGGACGCCCGGGGCGCGCTGCGGCCCGGCGATCTCGACGTGCAGATGGGCTCCTGGCCAGGTGCCGCCGTCGGTGGGTCGCTGGTGGATCCAGAAGAGGTACGGCATGGGCGGGTCGAACACCGCCTCCAGGCGGCCGAGGGCCTCGGCCAGCACCGAGCCGAACCCGTCCCGCTCCCCACCGTCGAGCGACGGCAGGTCCGGCCGGGGCTCGAGCGACGCCACCCGCATGCCGTACGGGTACACCGAGGCCGACGGCACCCAGGCCCGCCACCCGTCGCGCTCCAGCACGACGAGGTCGGGCCGGTCCTCGAGGAGCGGGTGGCCGTCGGCCAGCCGGGCCAGCTCGGTGGCCGGCAGCGCAGGGACGGCGGGGTACGCGTAGACCTGGCCGTGCGGGTGGTCGATCGTCGCACCCACCTCGGGCCCGTGGTTCTCGAAGACGAGCACGTAGGCGATGTCGGGTCGACGGCCGAGGGCCTCGGTGCGCTCGGCCCAGAGGTCCACGACCTTGCGGACCTGGCCGGCGGGCAGCGTCGAGAGGCGGGCGCCGTGGTCGGGGGCGTAGAGCACGACCTCGCAGCGGTCGTCGGGGAACGACGGCCAGCGGTTGACGAAGGCCCGCACGTCGTAGGGCTCGGGCGCCTCGGTGCCGCCGACGCAGAACGGGCAGCCGGTGTCGGGTCGGTTCGGTCGTCGCTGGCGGCTGCGGGTGACGAAGACCTCGACCCCCGTGAGGGGGTCGACCCGCAGCTCCCCGTCGTGGTCCATGGGGCCGCAGGGTACGCCGCGGCCCGCGACCCCGGCCCTCCGGACTCGGGGCCCGAGGTGGTCGGCCGGTAGCCTCGGCGGACCATGTCGCGCTACCACCTCGTCACCCTCGGGTGCCCGAAGAACGAGGTCGACTCGGAGAAGCTCGTCGGGCGGCTGGGCGCCGACGGCTTCGACGCCACCGACGACCCGGAGGCCGCCGACCTCCTGGTGGTGAACACCTGCGCGTTCATCGGCGAGGCCCGCCAGGAGTCGATCGACACGATCCTCGGCCTCGCTGACGCCAAGGCCGACGGCGCCCGCCTGGTGGTGACCGGCTGCCTCGCCGAGCGCTACGGCGACGAGCTGGCCGACGCCCTGCCCGAGGTCGACCTGGTCGCCGGCTTCGGGCGCTCGCTGCTCGGCGACGACGGCGGGGCCGTCGCCGTCGACCACGGCCACGCCTCGGCCGTGACCACGGCGCCGACGCGCGGGACGGCCGTCACCATCGGCACCAAGCCGGCGCCGCCCGCGTTCGACCTGCTGAACCTGCCGCGACCCAGGGCCACCCGCCCGTGGGCGTACGTCAAGGTGGCCGAGGGCTGCGACCGGGCCTGCGGGTTCTGCGCCATCCCGAGCTTCCGGGGCCCGCAGCGCTCCCGCCCGATCCAGGCCGTGCTCGACGAGGTCGACCAGCTCGGCGCCCGGGAGATCGTCCTCGTCGCCCAGGACCTGGCGGCCTACGGGCGCGACCAGGGGGTGGGGGAGCGCTCGATCGTGCCGCTCGTGCGGGAGGTGTCGGCCCGGGTCGCCCGCACCCGGCTGCTCTACCTGTACCCGTCGGACCTCACCGACGGGTTGATCGACGCGGTGTGCGCCACGGGCGTGCCCTACTTCGACCTCTCGCTCCAGCACGTGTCGGCGCCGCTGGTGCGCCGGATGCGGCGCTGGGGCAACGGCGACAAGTTCCTCGCCCGCATCGCCGACATCCGCGGCCGCGAGCCGGAGGCCGCCTTCCGGTCCAACTTCATCGTCGGCTACCCGGGCGAGACCGAGGACGACCACGACCAGCTCCTCCGCTTCGTCGAGGAGGCCGAGGTCGACTGGTGCGGGTTCTTCGCCTACTCGCCGGAGGAGGGCACCTACGCCGCCGAGCTGGACGACCAGGTCCCCGAGGCGCTCGTGGCGGAGCGCCTGGCCGAGCTCCGCGAGCTCCAGGACCGCATCACCGCCGGAAAACGTGACGATCTGATCGGCCGCCGGGTCGAAGTGCTCGTGGACACCCCCGGCGTGGCGCGCACGCACCGCGAGGCCCCCGAGATCGACGGCGTCGTCTCGGTTCCGGACGCGCTGCCGGCGGGTACGTTCGCCTCCCTGACCGTGACCGGCGCCACCGGTCCCGACCTCGAGGCCAGCTGATGACCGCCGACGCCGACATCCCTGGGACCGTCCCGCTGGACGACCTCGTCGACGACGGCCGGTACGGGCCCGGCGCCCTGCTCACGCCGGCGAACTTCATCACCATCCTCCGCCTGGTGCTGTCGCCGCTCCTCCTCGTGATGATCGTGAAGGAGCCGACCACCTGGGCGGCCGCCGGCTTCTGGACGGTCCTCGCCTTCACCGACGGGGTCGACGGCCACCTGGCCCGCAAGCACGGGACCACCCGCTCGGGTGCCTTCCTCGACCCCCTGGCCGACAAGGTGCTCGTGCTCGGCGCGCTCTTCGCGCTGGTCGCCGCCGGCCGCTTCTGGATCGTCCCCGTGGCGCTCATCGCCGTGCGCGAGGTGGCCATCAGCCTCTACCGCACCCAGCTCGGCCGGCAGGGCCTCGCCGTCCCCGCCCGCACCCTCGGCAAGTTCAAGACGGTGGTGCAGGAGCTCGCGGTCGCCGCCGCCCTCTTCCCGATCACCGGCGACTACCGGGTCGCCGCCGCCGCCATCCTCTGGGCCGCCGTGGCCCTCACCTGGGTGTCGGGCGCCCAGTACCTGCTCGACGGCCGAGGCGCCGCCACCCGGCTGGGCCACCGCGTCGCCCGCTCGACCGCCACCTGAGGCCCCGCCTGCCCCGTCGTCTCGTGACGGCCTCGGCCGGACGGCGCCCGAGGCGGTGCTGCCTAGGGTGCGTGGATGCGCTGTGAGGTCGTCGCCATCGGGACGGAGCTGCTGCTCGGGCAGATCGTCGACACCAACTCGTCGTGGATCGGCGAGCAGCTCGCCCTCGCCGGGATCGACTCGCACTTCCAGACCAAGGTCGGCGACAACCTCGACCGCATGGTGCAGGCCCTGGAGGTCGCCCTCGGGCGCAGCGACGCCGTCATCGTCTGCGGCGGCCTCGGCCCCACCCAGGACGACATCACCCGGGAGGCCATCGCCCGGGTGATGGGCACCGAGCTCGAGCTCGACGACGCCGTGGCCGCCCGCATCGAGGCCATGTTCTCCTCCCGGGGCCGGCGCATGCCCATGAACAACCTCCGCCAGGCCGAGATCCCGGTGGGGGCCACGGCCATCGCCGACCCCCAGCCCGGCACCGCACCGGGCCTCATCGCCCCCGTCGGCGACCAGGTGGTCTACGCCGTGCCCGGCGTGCCGTCGGAGATGAAGGAGATCGTGCTCGGCGCGGTGCTGCCCGACCTCCAGCGCCGGGCCGGCCTGGCCGCGACCATCGTGAGCCGCACGCTGCGGACGTGGGGTGAGAGCGAGTCCGGCCTGGCCGAGCGCCTGGCCGGGCGGGTGGCCGAGCTCGACCGCACCGGGAACCCCACGCTGGCCTACCTCGCCAGCGGCATCGAGGGCATCAAGGTGCGCCTCACCGCCAAGGGCGCCGATGCCGCCGAGGCCTCGGCGCTGCTCGCCGCCGAGGAGGCCGAGGTGCGCGCCGTGCTCGGCGACCTCGTGTTCGGCGTGGACGACGAGACCATGGAGCACGCCGTGCTCGTCCTCCTGCGCGACCGCGGCCTCACGCTCGGGTTGGGGGAGTCCCTCACCGGGGGGCTGATGGGCGCGCGCATCTGCGACGTCGTTGGCGCGTCCGACGTCTTCCGCGGGTCGATCGTGTCCTACGCGCCGGACGTGAAGTTCGACGTGCTCGGCGTGCCCGAGGGCCCCGTCGTCAGCGCCGAGGCGGCCGCGGCGATGGCCGCCGGCGCCCGCCGGGTGCTGGGCGCCGACGTGGGGGTCGGGGTCACCGGCGTGGCCGGGCCCGGACCCGACGCCGACGGCAACCCGGCCGGCACGGTGTTCGTCGGGCTCGACCTGGGGCCGCTCGGCGACGGGCCCGAGTCGTTCGCCGTCCAGCTCCCCGGCAACCGCCTGCAGGTGCGCCAGTTCTCGGTGATCACCGCCCTCGCCGGCCTGCGCCAGCGCCTGCTCGCCGCCGGCTGAGCCCCGGGCCCGCTCGGGATCCCGGGGATCACCCGGAGGGTCCTTGCGGCGAACGCCTGTTCGAAATACCATGCGTGTCGTTCCGGTCCCCCGGATCGCCCAGCCCGGTCGCCGCGGCGGCTTGGTTGTCAGACCCCTTCCGTAGGGTCCAGCCATCGGATCGCTGCGGTCGTCGCAGCCACAAGCACGCCGTCGTGGCAACGAAAGGAACGAACCGTGGAGCGAGAGAAGGCACTCGACATGGCGCTCGCCGGGATCGAGAAGCAGTTCGGCAAGGGCTCGGTCATGAAGATGGGGGAGAAGACCTCCATGGGGATCGAGACCGTCCCCACCGGCGCCCTGGCGCTGGACCTGGCGCCCGGCGTCGGCGGCCTGCCCCGCGGCCGGGTGGTCGAGATCTACGGCCCGGAGTCCTCCGGCAAGTCCACCCTCGCCATGCACGTCGTGGCCGAGGCCCAGCGCAACGGCGGCATCTGCGCCTACGTCGACGCCGAGCACGCCATGGACCCGATCTACGCCCGGGCCATCGGGGTCGACGTGGACGAGCTCCTCATCTCCCAGCCCGACACGGGGGAGCAGGCCCTCGAGATCACCGACATGCTCGTGCGGTCGGGGGCGCTCGACGTCGTGGTGATCGACTCCGTCGCCGCCCTGACGCCGCGGGCCGAGATCGAGGGCGACATGGGCGACACCCACGTCGGCCTCCAGGCCCGCCTCATGTCGCAGGCGCTGCGCAAGCTCACCGCCAACCTGAACAAGACCAACACGATCTGCATCTTCATCAACCAGCTGCGGGAGAAGATCGGCGTGATGTTCGGGTCGCCCGAGACCACGCCGGGCGGCCGGGCCCTGAAGTTCTACTCGTCGGTCCGGCTCGACATCCGCCGCATCGAGTCCATCAAGGACGGCGTGGAGGTCGTGGGCAACCGCACCCGGGTCAAGGTCGTGAAGAACAAGGTCGCCCCGCCGTTCCGGCAGGCCGAGTTCGACATCATGTACGGCAAGGGCATCAGCCGTGAGGGCTCGCTGCTCGACATCGGCGTCGACCTCGGCTTCGTCAAGAAGTCCGGGGCTTGGTACACCTACGAGGGCGAGCAGCTCGGCCAGGGGCGGGAGAACGCCAAGGCGTTCCTTGTCGAGAACCCGGAGATCATGGTCGAGGTCTCCGAGCGCATCCTCCAGCAGGTCGGCATCGGGGTCGATGCCGAGGCCGAGGCGGAGGACGATGCCATGTCCGACGCCGACGACCTGCCGATCACGCTCGACTGAGCGTCGTCTCCCCCACACCCGTCGAGGGCGTCCGGACCTGCTGGGGCCGGGCGCTCTTGGCGTTCCCGGCCGAGGATCACCCCGACGGGCGGTGTCGCGTGCAGGTTGTCGATCGTTGGGCAGGGATGCGGTGTCGCGCCGTCGAAGGAGCCGCCAATGGCCCCGCCTCTCGATCCGTTTGGAGCAACGTTGGAGACCTTGAAGGTGTCGACGCGCTCGAACCCCAACTCCGTGGCCGGAGCGATGGCCGGGGTCGTCCGATCCAGCGGCGGCGTCCTGGTCCAGGTCGTCGGCGCCGGCGCGCTCAACCAGGCCATCAAGGCCATCGCCATCGCGCG
>DATAGR010000030.1:0-2217 GCA_036263575.1 Aquihabitans sp.
GCCGCGGCGACCGACCCCGCCCACGTCGAACGCAACCGGGTGGCCGTCGACAGCTACGCCGACGCCCGGGAGGCGTGCGCCGACGAGGCCGGGTAGGGGCGCCCCCATGGCCCCTCCCGAACACGACGGCGAGCACGACGACGACCAGGAGCACGGCGACGAGGCGCCGCCCACCCCGGTCCCGCCCCCGCCGAGCGACGTGGCCCCCTCGGCGACGGGGCTGGTGATCGGCGACGAGGACGACGTGGAGGCGGCGCCGCCCTCGCCTGACAGCCGGTCCTGATCGCAGGCCGCCCGGCCGGACGGGGTCACCCGGCGTTGACGCGACGGTGGCGACCCGGCAACCGGGCGGAAACGGTTCGGGCCTACGGTGCCGGCATGCGTGACCTGGCGACGCTCCCGAAGGCCCACCTCCACCTGCACCTGGAGGGGGCGATGCGCCCGGCCACCCTCGCCGAGCTGGCCGCGGCCCAGGGCATCGCCATCCCGGCGACGCGCGGCTTCGGGAGCTTCACGGCGTTCGCCGAGATGTACCTGGCCGCCTGCGTCGTCCTGCGCGGCGAAGCGGAGGTGCGGCGGGTGGTCGACGAGGTGGTCGCCGACGCCGCCCTGGCCGGGGCGGTGTGGGTCGAGCCCGCCACCTACGTCCCCCAGCACGCCGACCGCCTGGGCGGTCCGGAGGCCGCGCTGGAGGTCATCCTCGACGAGCTGGCCCAGGCCGGGAGCCGCCACCACATCGGCACCGGGTTGCTCGTGGCGGCCGACCGCACGCTCGACCCGGCCGACGCCGTCGCCCAGGCCCGCCTGGCCGTGCGCTACGCCGCCGACGGCGTGGTGAGCTTCGGCCTCCACGACGACGAGGTCGGCCACCCGCCGGCGCCGTTCGCCGAGGCCTTCGACATCGCCCTCGCGGGCGGGCTGCTCAGCGCGCCGCACGCCGGCGAGCTCGACGGGCCGGCCAGCGTCGCCGGCGCCGTCGAGCAGCTCGGCGCGGACCGGGTCCAGCACGGCGTACGGGCCGTCGAGGATCCGGACCTCGTGGTCGCCCTGGCCGCCTCCGAGGTGTGCCTCGACGTGTGCCCCACGTCGAACGTGCTCCTCGGCGTGGTGGCGTCGATCGAGTCCCACCCGCTCCCCGACCTGCTCGACGCCGGCGTGCGGTGCTCGCTCAACGCCGACGACCCGCTCCTCTTCGGTCCCGGCCTGCTCGAGGAGTACGAGCTCTGCCGGCGGGCGATGGGGCTCACCGACGACCAGCTGGCCAGCATCGCCCGGTCGTCGATCGCGGCCAGCGGCGCACCCGACGCGCTCAAGGCCCGCGCCGACAACGCCGTCGACGCCTGGCAGCGCGCCTCGGCCGGCGCGGTCGCCTGACGGTCAGGCCGACGGTGCGGGGACGGGTGGTCGGCCCTCGGCACGGGCCTGGGCCCGGTCGCGGCGCTCGTCGAGGCGCTTGATCACCGGGGCGGCGGTGATGCCGTGCACCACGACGGAGAGCACGATCGTGAACGCCGTGATGGCCCAGAGCTGCTCGGCCTCGGCGAACTCGGCCTCGTTGATGGCGTACGCGAGGTAGTACACCGAGCCCATCCCGCGGATGCCGAAGAAGGCGATGGCCCAGCGCTCGCCTCGCGGTGTCGACGTGCGGAGCATCGACACGGCCCCCGCGAGCGGGCGGATGATGAAGACGATGGCCAGGCCCACGAGGGCACCGCCCGGTCGGAGCGGCCCGAGCGCTCCGTCGACGATCGCTCCGCCGAGCAGCACCAGGAGACCGGCGCTGACGAGCCGCTCGATGCTCTCGGCCGACGCGTGCAGGACCTCGTGGTACTCGTGGTCGCGCTCGTGGTTGCGGAGCGTCACCGCGGCGACGAAGACGGCGATGAACCCGTAGCCGTGGGCGATCTCGGCCACGCCGTAGACGAGCAGCGTGGTGGCCAGGGCCACGAAGCCCTCGGTGGACTCGGCGATCGAGCGGGTGGTCGGGATGCGGAACAGCACGATGCCGATGCCCTTGCCGCCGGCGATGCCGATCACGGTGCCGACCACGACCTTGACGAACACGTCCTCGAAGAGCCAGCCGTCGATCCAGGTGCCGATCCCGGCCGACCCGGCGGCGGCCATGGCGATGGCGGCGTGGGTGAACGGGAACGCCAGCCCGTCGTTGAGACCGGCCTCGGACGTGAGGGCGAAGCGCACGTCGTCCTCGTCGTCCTC
>DATAGR010000031.1:0-6777 GCA_036263575.1 Aquihabitans sp.
CCTCACCGCGAGCGAGTACCACGAGCGCAAGCCGGCGCTGCTCGATCAGGTGCTCGAGGCCCTGGCCGACCTGCGGGCCCGCTACGACGTCGTCGTGCTCGAGGGCGCCGGCAGCCCCGCCGAGATCAACCTCCTCGACCACGACATCGTCAACCTCCGCATCGCCCACGAGGCCGACCTGCACGCGATCGTGGTCGGCGACATCGACCGCGGCGGCGTGTTCGCCGCCCTGCACGGCACGGTCGACCTGCTGCCGCCGCGCTACCGCCGCCTCGTCGGCGGCTTCGTGATCAACAAGTTCCGCGGCGACCCCGCCCTCCTGCTCGACGGCACCGACCGCCTCGAGGCCCGCAGCGGCGTCCCGACGCTCGGCGTCGTCCCCTGGCTCCGCGACATCGCGCTCGACGCCGAGGACTCGCTCGCCCTCCACGGCCTGCGGCCCCGCCCAGCCGGGGACGCGCCCGCCGGCGGCGACCACCTCGACGTGGCGGTCGTGCGGTTCCCGCTGGTGTCGAACTTCACCGACCTCGACGCCCTGTCGATCGAGCCCGGCGTATCGGTGCGCTACGTCGACCAGGGCGGCGCGCTGGGCCGGCCCGACCTCGTCGTGCTCCCCGGCAGCAAGGCGACGTGCTCCGACCTGGCGTGGCTGCGGGAGCGAGGCCTCGACCGGGCGATCACCGAGGCCGTCGCCGATCCGGACGGGCCGGTGGTGCTCGGCATCTGCGGCGGCTACCAGGTGCTGGGCCGGTCCATCGGCGATCCCGACCACGTCGAGTCGTCGGCACCGGGTCCCGTCGACGGGCTCGGCCTGCTCGACGTCACCACGACCTTCGACCCGGTGAAGCTCACGCTCCGGCGCGAGGGCACGGCCCTCGGCGAGGACCTGGCGGCCTACGAGATCCACCACGGCCGGGTGGCCCGCGGCCCGGGCGCCGCGCCGTGGATCGAGCTGGCGCCCATCGAGCCCGGGATCGACGGCACGGAGGCGGAGGGCGCCGCCACGCCCGACGGCCGCGTGCTGGGCACCACGCTCCACGGCCTGGTCGAGTCCGACGGGCTCCGCGCTGCGCTCCTCGCCCACGTGGCCCGCCGGCGCGGCAAGGCCTTCGCCCCCGCCGGCGTGTCCTTCGCCGCCGCCCGCACCGACCAGTTCGACCGCGTGGCCGACGCCCTCGAGGCCCACCTCGACCTCGACCGCCTGGCCACGCTCATCCGCACCGCGCCCCCACCGGAGGACACCCCATGACCGACCCGACGAGCGCGACCCTCGCCCTCCCCTTCGACGCCGTCGTGTTCGACGTGGGCGGCACGCTCGTCGCCGAGGCGGCGCCGGGCACCCCCGTCGACCGGCTGGAGGTGACCTACCTCGACGTCGCGCCGCGCGTGCTCGCCGCCCTCGCCTCGGCCGGGCTCGCCCTCGGCGCGATGACCGACACGTCGGTGATGGTCGAGGCGGACGTGCGGGCCCTGCTCGGGGCCGGGGGCGTGTCCGACCTGCTGACCGCACTGGTCACGTCGGTCGACGTCGGGGCGGCCAAGCCGGACCCCGCCGGCCTTCGCGAGGTGCTGGCCCGCCTGGGCGTGACCGACCCGGCCCGCGCGCTGTTCGTCGGCGATCGCGCCGTGGACCGGGGCGCGGCCGAGGCAGCTGGGTGCGCGTTCGCGATGGTCGACGCCGACCGCCCCCTCTCGGTCGCCGTGCACCGAGCGCTGCGCGACGGCGGGGCGACCCCCGTCGCCGCAGCCGCCGCCCTCGTCGGACCCCTCGACGTCGACGCCGCCGCCGACGCCGACGCGCGCCAGCTCCGCCTGACCAAGCCGGCCGGCGCCCTGGGCCGCCTCGAGCCGCTCGGCTCGCAGCTCGCCGCGATCAGCGGCTCGGTGCCGCCGCCCGTGCCCGAGCCGGTCGCCGTCGGCGTGTTCGCCGGCGACCACGGGGTGCTGGCCGAGGGCGTGAGCTCATGGCCCCAGGAGGTCACCGCCCAGATGATCGCCAACGTGGCCGCGGGCGGCGCGGCGGTGAACGTGCTGGCCCGCCAGGTGGGCGCGACGGTGACCGTGGTGGCGGTCGGCGTGGCCACGCCGTGGCCGGCCGACGCCGGCGTGCTCGACCGCAACGTCCGCCCCGGCACCGACAACCTGGCCGAGGGCCCGGCGATGGGCGTCGCCGACGTGCGGGCCGCCCTCGACGTCGGCGCCACGGTGGCGGCCGAGCTCGTCGCCGGGGGCGCGCGTGCCCTCGCCACCGGCGACATGGGCATCGGGAACACCACCCCGTCCGCGGCGCTGATCGCGCTTCTGACCGACAGCCCGGCGGCGGCGGTGACCGGCCGCGGCACCGGCATCGACGACCCCACGCTCGCCGCCAAGGTCGCGGTGGTCGAGCGCGCCGTGGCCCGGGCCCGAGCGACCGCCCGCGACGCCACCACCGGTCCGGTCGACGGCGTCGTGGCCCTCGCCGAGGTCGGCGGCCTCGAGCACGCCGCCCTCGCCGGGTTCCTGATCGGCGCCGCCGCGGCGCGCGTGCCGGTCGTGGTCGACGGCGTCATCGCCGCCTCCGCCCTCCTGGCCGCCCACGCCATCGTGCCGGGCGTGCTCGGTTACGTCGTGGCGGGCCACCGCTCGGTCGAGCCCGGCGCGTCGACCGCGCTGACCCACCTCGGCCTCGTCCCGCTCGTCGACCTGGACCTGCGCCTCGGCGAGGGCACCGGCGCCGTGCTGGCGGTGCCGATGGTGCAGGCCGCGGCCCGCGTGCTCGGCGAGATGGCGACGTTCGACGAGGCCGGCGTCACCGACAAGGACCCCGCCGGCTGAACGCGCACCTCAGCGGGCGTCGAACGGCAGCGTCGGGTCGGTGCCGTTTCGGGTGACCCCCGTGGGGACCCGGCGGTCGACGCGGCGCTTCTCCTCGTACATCGCCGAGTCCGCCCGCTGGAGCAGGGCCCACGGCTCGTCACCGGCGATCGAGGTGGCCACGCCGACGCTGGCGCCCACCCGTTGGCGGCGGGCCGGCGCGACCGTGGCCACCGCCAGGCGGATGCGCTGGTCGAAGTCGGCCACCTGGTCGGCGTCGAGGGCGGCCGACACGACCACGAACTCGTCTCCGCCGACCCGCGCCGCGACCTCGCCCGGGTGCAGGCACCCGAGCAGCCCGGCGCCGACGGCGGTGAGCACGTCGTCGCCGGCGTGGTGGCCGAGGCGGTCGTTGACGGCCTTGAAGCGGTCGAGGTCGACGAAGGCCACGACGAGGTCGTCGCCTCGCTCCATGCGCTCGTGCAGGTGGTCGAGGAGCCACGCCCGGTTGGCCAGGCCCGTGAGCGGGTCGTGGTTGGCGAGGTGCTCGAGCTGGCGCTCACGCGCGTAGCGGTGCGTGACGTCCTGGATGGTGAGGACCACGACCTGCACCTCGCCGGTGCCGGCGTCGCCGCGGGACACGAAGTCGAGCTCGAGCATGCGGTCCTCGGCATCGGGGCCGATGACCAGCCGCTGGCGACCCACACGACGGGCCAGCGCCTCGATGGTCGTGGCCACCGCGTCGCCGTCGTGGGGCCGGAGGACCGACGCGAGGGCACCGCCGCAGAGGACGTCGCGGTCGGCGCCGAGGAGCTCGGCGGCCACCGGGTTCGCGTAGAGCGGCGTGCCGTTCGGCAGGAGGATCGCCACGCCGATCGGCAGCACCTCGGCGAGCGTCTCGGCGTGGATGGCCGGGCTGCGCGGCGGCTCGGGCGGCGCCGGCGCCACGTGGGCGGCGCGCGTGCAGACGACCATGCCCCGGATGACCGGGTGGTCGAGGCGGTTGTGGATCGTGACGTCGACGGCCGCGAACGTGCCGTCGTCCTGGCGGATGCGGGCCGTCGCCGTGCCCGACCAGCCCGGTTCGGTCCGCAGGGCGGCCGTGCCGACCTCGAAGAGCCGGAGGGCGTCGTCGGGGTGGACGCGGGACATGACGTGGGTGCCGATGGGCCGGGCGCGACCGACGAGCCCGTCGGGCGCCGCCAGCGACACCGCGACCTCCCACCCGTCGCGGACGACGAGGACCGACTCGGCCAGGTACGGCAGCAGGGCGGCGACCATCTCGCCCGACAGCTCCGGCGGCCGTGCGCCGGGCCGGCCCGAGGGCGGGCGCGCCGATCGGGAGCCCTCGGCCGGTCGGCCAGCAGCCTCGGCCACCGACGGCCGACCCCCCTCCCCGACGGCGTCGCTCACGTCGGACGCCAGGTTCATCCCGCCTCCATCGGCCGCGCCCGGCCCGACGCAAGGGGTGGGCCCGTTTCACCCCATCAGGTGGTCCTGGAGCAGGAACGCCAGCAGCTCGTCCGGGTCGGGGGAGATGCGGATGTGGCGGGCGAAGTCCTCCGGGCCGAACAGCCGCTCCAGCAGCGGCCCGACGGGGAAGGTCTCGGACCAGCAGCCGTCGGTGTCGAGGAACGCCATGGGGCTGAAGCGGCCGTGGAAGACCTTGTAGTAGTTCTGGCAGGCCTCCTGGAAGACCTCCTGGAGCGTGCCCGCCCGGCCCGGCGCGAACACGATGCCGTCGGCCGCCACCGCGAGCAGGCCGTCCTCGCGCAGCGAGTTCGAGAAGTACTTGGCCAGGTGGGTGGCGAACGGCGTGGGCGGCTCGTGGCCGTAGAACCAGGTCGGCACGGCGAGGCTCTCGCCCCGGGCGTCGGGGGCGACCTCGGCGAGCACCTCGAACGCCGGGCGCTGCCAGGCGTGGAGCGCGGCCAGGACGCCGGGGTCGAGCTCGCCACCGGCCGCCACCAGGGCGGCGGCGCCGTCGGGGAACCGGGGCACCTCCGCCAGCCGCTCCAGGGCGCCCACCAGCGCCGCCGGGCCGCTCGGCGACACGAGGGCCCCGAGGTGGGTGGCCTCCATCGCCCCCGGTCCGCCGCCGGAGGCCACCAGGTCGCCCCGCCCGGTCAGGCGGGCCGCCATCAGGGCCACCTGCCGGTAGGCAGGGTCGGTGCGCGACATCGCGTGGCCGCCCATCACCGCGACGACCCGCCGGCCGGCGAGGAACTGGTCGCGGGCCTCGGTGATGCACTGGTCGTGGAGGGCGCGCAGCATCCCGACCTCCCGGTTCGGTCCCAGGCGGGTCGAGCGGTACGCCCGGAGGTCGGGGGTCGTCGCGTAGGACGCCGGGTCGTCGGCGCGGAACCCGGCGAAGAGCTCGGCCGGCGTGTAGAGCGTCGAGCGGAACGGCAGCACCGGGAACGCGTCGTCCATGCCACGAGTGAAGCACCCGCCCGATCGACGCCTGGCCGCCGAGCCCCGTGCGCCAGACTGGGTCGGGCCGGTCGGGGACCGGCGGGAGCGGGAGGCACACGTGGACGCAGGAGGGCCGGCACCGACCACCCACCCGACGGCGACCGGGGGGACCGACGACCTCGTCGCCGGCGCGGCCCACTTCGCCGAGCACGGCTGGCTGCTGACCCGGACCCTGCACGGCGACGACGTCGCCCGACTCCAAGGGTGGGTCGACGAGGTGGCGTCGTGGCCCGACGACGGCGACGGGTGGATGCACCACCGCGAGCTCACCGACGACGGCCCGAAGCTGTGCCGCAGCGAGAACCTGATCCCGTTCCACGCCGGCCTCCGCGCCCTCCTGACCACCGGGTCGCTGGTCGAGGTCGCCTCGGCCCTGCTCGGCGAGCCGGCGGTGCTCTACAAGGAGAAGGTGAACTACAAGCTGGCCGGCGGCGCCGGCTACGCGCCGCACCAGGACGCGCCGGCGTACCCGTTCATCGACCGCCACGTCTCGTGCATGGTGGCGGTCGACGACGCCACCGTCGGCAACGGGTGCCTCGAGGTCGTGGAGGGCGCGCACCACGAGGTGCTCCCCGTCGACGACGCCGGGTGCATCGCCCCCGAGCTCGTGGCGTCGTACGACTGGGTCCCGGTGGAGGTGCCCGCCGGGTCGACCCTGTGGTTCCACTCGCGCACGCCCCACCGCAGCGGCCCGAACGCGTCGGGCCGGCCCCGCCGGGCCCTGTACCCGACCTACAACGCCCGCTCCGAGGGCGACCTCCGCGACGCGTACTACCGGGAGAAGCTCGCCCGCTTCGCCTCGGCCGGGGGCCGGGCCGACGGCAAGGTGCAGGTGTCGCTGATCGACGACTTCCAGGGCCGGTCGGTCTGATGGCGGGGGCGACGTCGGTGGCCGAGGTGGTGGACCTCCTGGAGACCTGGGGCCGGCACCGCTACGACGAGGAGGTGTCGCAGCTCGACCACGCGCTGCAGACCGCCACCCACGCGCGCGAGGCCGGCGCCGCCGAGCCGCTGGTGGCCGCCGCGCTCCTCCACGACGTCGGCCACCTCCTCGCCCTGCGCCACCACGTCGACCCCGACCTCGCCGCCACGACCGACCTGGCCCACGAGGCGGTCGGCGCCCGCTGGCTGGGGGCGCTGCTCCCCCCGGCCGTCACCGGGCCGATCGCCCTCCACGTGACGGCGAAGCGCTACCGCTGCGCCGTCGACCCCGCCTACCACCTGGCCCTGTCCGCCGGTTCCACCGCCAGCCTGGCCCGCCAGGGCGGACCGCTCGGGGCCGCCGAGCGCGCCCGCTTCGAGGCCCACCCCGCCCACCTCGACGCCGTGCGCCTGCGGGGCTGGGACGACGCCGGGAAGGTCACCGACGGCGCCGTCGTCGTCCCGCTCGCCGACCACGTCCCGCTGTTGGAGCGCCTCGCCGGCGGGTGATCGGCTGAAGCCTCACGTGGGCCGCCGACCGGCCGATGGGGACCGGTGAACTCCCCAGGCCGCACCGTGCTCACG
>DATAGR010000032.1:0-3081 GCA_036263575.1 Aquihabitans sp.
CTCCAAGGTCGAGGGGCTGGCCCGCCGGTCCCGCACCAAGAAGCTCCGCCTCCGCGGCGCCGAGGGCTACGAGGCGCTCGCCAACGACACCGACCCGGTGACCGTCCACCTCGCCAACCGCTACGGCGGCGAGGCCGCCACCGTCCTCGCGCTGGCCGAGGCCGACCCCTCGCTGCGCGAACCGCTGGTGGCCGGGCTGCCCTACATCCGAGCCGAGGCCGTCTACGCCGTCCGCTACGAGATGGCCCGCTCGGTCGACGACGTGCTCACCCGCCGCACGCGCGCCCGCCTGCTGGCCCGTGACGCCTCGGCCGCCGCGGCCGACGACGTCGCCGCGCTCATCGCGCCGATCCTCGGCCTCACCGACGAGGAGGCCGCCGTGCAGGCGGCCACCTACCGGACCGCCGTCGAGGCGGAGCGCGCCGATGCCGGCCTGCCCCTCACCGGCCCCCTCGAGGCGGCCGCGGACCTGCTCCCCAGCTGACGCGCCGCCGGGCCCCACCGCCCCCTTCGCCGGGCGATGGCCGACCAGCTCGCCCGGCAGCCCTCCGGCGCATCGCATCCGCCAACGTCACAGCGACAACCGGGCCGTCAGCATCGAGGCGACCACGAGCGGGAGGCCGACACGGTTGGGTCGCGTGGTGCGGGCGAAGCTCGGCGAGGGGCGCGGCCGAGGACGGTGACCCACGGCGAGCACGCGGTCGCTCGGCACCGACCGGCGTGGGTTGTCGCTGCAACGTCGGCGAGCGCCCACGCCCAGCGCCGCCGCGACCGCTCGCCGCGAGCGACCGGCTCGACCGGATCGCCCCACCTCGCCGGGTGGGGTCAGCCCCACCCCCGCTCGGGTGGTGGTCGGATCGAAACGAACGACCTCGACGCGCACGCTGGACGGGTGCCCACCGGCCGGTGGGCTCCCACACCACACCGAGGACCCACCATGACGACGGCGACCCCCGCCCCCTCCCCCGCCAGTTCCCCCGCACCCTCCCCCGTCCGGCCCGACGCCCCGCCGCACAGCTCGAGCCCGCCCCGCCCGGCGCTCACGCCGCCCGGGGTGGCGGCACGGGTCGTCGACGCCGTGAAGACGTACGGCAGCGGCTCCACGACCGTGCGAGCCCTCGACGGCGTGACGCTCGACGTCGTGGCCGGCCGCTACCTCGCGGTGATGGGCCCGTCGGGCTCCGGCAAGTCGACCCTCATGCACTGCCTCGCCGGCCTCGACACGCTGACCTCCGGCCAGGTGGTGGTGGGCGACGCCGACCTGGGCTCGCTGCGCGAGAAGGACCTGACCCGCCTCCGCCGCGACCGCATCGGGTTCGTCTTCCAGGCGTTCAACCTGATCCCGACGCTCACCGCCCGGGAGAACATCGAGCTCCCCAGCCGCCTGGCCGGCCAGCGTCCCGACCCCGACTGGTTCACGACCGTGGTCGACACCGTCGGCCTGGGCGACCGCCTCGACCACCGCCCGTCGGAGCTCTCCGGCGGCCAGCAGCAGCGCGTTGCCGTGGCCCGTGCCCTGGCCACCAAGCCCGACCTGATCTTCGCCGACGAGCCGACCGGCAACCTCGACAGCCGCACCGGCACCGAGATCCTCGACTTCCTCCGGTCCGCGGTCGACACCATGGGCCAGACGATCGTGATGGTCACCCACGACCCGGTCGCCGCCACCCACGCCCACGACGCGGTCATCCTCGCCGACGGCCGGATCGTGGACCACGTCCCGTCCCCCACGGTCGACCGCGTGCTCGACCGCCTCAAGGCCCTGGGGGACTGAGCGATGCTGAAGGTCACCCTCGCCAACCTGCGCGCCCACAAGCGCCGCCTCGTCTCCACCTTCGCCGCCGTCGCCCTCGGGGTGGCGTTCCTCGCCGGCGTCCTGGTGCAGACCTCCACCTTGGAGACCAGCTTCGACCGGCTGTTCGACGCCGAGTCGGCATCGGTCGACGCCGTCGTCCGCAGCGACGAGACCATCCTCGACAACTTCGACGAGACGGTGCGGGCCCGCATCGACGCCGGCCTGGTCGAGGAGGTCCGTGCCGTGCCCGGCGTCCGCGACGCCCAGGGCGACGTGCGCGGCACCGCCGCCATCAT
The DNA here is from genome assembly GCA_036263575.1 of Aquihabitans sp. Lineage (GTDB taxonomy): Bacteria > Actinomycetota > Acidimicrobiia > Acidimicrobiales > Iamiaceae > Aquihabitans. Next base: position 2,092 of record DATAGR010000032.1, read on the forward strand.
CGATGCCGACGGCGACCCGCTCGGCGGCGGCGGACCGCCCCAGCTCGGCCTCATCTGGATCGACGACCCGGCCCTCTCGCCCTACCGCCTGGCCGAGGGCCGGGCGCCCCAGGGCACCGACGAGGTCGTGATCGACCTGCGCTCGTCCAAGGACGGCGGCCTCGATGTCGGCGACACGACCACCGTGCTCGCCCCCGAGCCCGTGACCGTCACCATCGTCGGCACCGCCCGCTTCGACGAGCGCGACAGCCAGGCCGGCGTGACCGCCGCGCTGTTCAGCGCCCAGGGCGCCCGGGCGCACCTCGCCGACGGCGACCCGCTCGTCGACCGGATCCTGATCGACGCCGAACCCGGCGCCGACCAGGGGGCGCTCGTCCGCGCCGTGTCGGAGGTCGCGACGGACGGGACCGAGACGATCAGCGGCGCCGCCTTCGCTGAGGAGAACCGCTCGGCGGTCGACGACGTCATGGGGTTCCTGCGCCCGACGCTGCTGTCCTTCGCGCTGATCGCCCTGCTGGTCGCGTCGTTCAGCATCTACAACACGTTCACGATCATCGTCGCCCAACGGACCCGTGAGGCCGCCATGCTGCGGGCCATCGGCGCCGGTCGGGGCCAGACCCTCCGTGCCGTCCTCGCCGAGGCGCTCCTCGTCGGGATCGTCGCCTCGCTGGCGGGCGTGGCCATGGGCATCGGCCTCGCATCGGTGCTGGGCGCCGTGCTCGGTTCCGGCGGCCTGGCCCCGGGCGGCTCCCTCGTGATCGAGGTGGGCACCCTGGCGCTCTGCGTCACGATCGGCACGGTCATCACGGTGCTGTGCGCCGTCGGGCCCGCGATCAAGGCGTCCCGGGTGGCGCCGATCGAGGCCCTCCGGGCCACGGCGATCGACCGCAGCGGGGCCACGCGCGGCCGGCTGGTCGCCGGCGGGCTGCTGATCGCCCTGGGGGTGTTCTTCGTGGTGCGCGGCACCGCCGGCTCCGCCGGGATGGCGGC
>DATAGR010000033.1:0-4858 GCA_036263575.1 Aquihabitans sp.
GCCGCCATCACGTCCCGTCCCGTGGGCGCCGTGAAGTCCATGCAGCACCGGGCGCTCGCCGCGCTGGCGCGCGCCCTCGGCGACGACGGGGGTGCACGGTGATCGACGAGCACACCGAGGTCATCGACCGCCTGCGGCGCCTCGGCGAGGCACCGGTCGACCCCGCGATGGCCTCCACGGTGCTGGACCTGATGGCGGCGGTCGACGGCACGGACGCCTCCACCGACGCGACCACGGTCCGGGGCGACGACGTGGTGGTCGCCCTCCCGGGAGACCACCGCCGGTCCCGGCGCCGGGTCGCCGCGTTGGTCGTCGCCGCCGCCCTCGCCGGCACGGGAGGGGTCGCCGCCGCGAGCGGCTCGCTCCCGGCCCCCGCGCAGCGGGCCGCCCACGAGGTCCTCGGGCGCATCGGCGTCGACGTCCCGGAGCGACCGGCCGACGACCAGCCGGAGGAGGAGCGACCTCCGGAGGGACCCGACGGCCGCGAGGGCTCGACGACCTCGACCTCGCCGGGGCCGGGCGCCTCCGGCCCGACCAGCACGCCGCCCGGTGCCTCCTCGGTCCCCGCCGCGCCGGGTTCTGCGACCACGCAGCCGCCCACGACCTCGACGCCCGGGCTGACGACGGCGACCACCGCCACCACGGCGGGCACGAGCACCGTCCCGCCGACGGTCCCGCCCACCACCCCGACGTCCTCGGCGGTGACGACCCCGTCGACGTCCACGCCGGCCACCCGCACGGCCCCGACCACGCTGCCGACCGTGCCGACGGTCCCGTCGTCCCGCGTGACGCCGACCACCAGGCCGCGGACCACGATCCCGGTGGAGCTGCCGCCGGCGGCGCGGCCGCTGCGGCCCTAGCCGCCACCGACCGACCCTCGCCCGATCGACGCACCCCGGACGCGAACGTGCCCCCGCCGAGGCGGGGGCACGTCGTCGCGTCGGGTGCGTCAGTAGGCGCGGGGCGGGACGTCGCGGACCTCGCGCACCGGCACGTCGGTCACGACCCGGCGACGGGTCATGAGCTGGACGAGCCCCAGGGCGAGGCCGACGGCGCCGGCGATCATGAGGATCAGGCCGATCATGCGCAGGTCGACGTCCTCGATCTGGTCGGCGACCGCGTAGCGGAGGATGGCGCCCACGGCGCCGAGGAAGATGCTGACACCGAAGGTCATCGGATGCTCCTGGGGTGGTTTCGGGGACGGGTGGTGCGTGGAGGGTTGTGGTACCCCTGGGTGACATCTCCATGCGCGGGTGACGGTCAATACGCTGCTCGGGTGATATGGCCGACGCGGCCGTATCCTGGACACGCAGCGGGACGCTCCGCCGCGCTGCGTGTCGACGCCGGCGGGCGGTGGCGAGCGCTCCCCGGTGCATGAGGGGTACGGGCGATCACCCTGCTGGCCGATGAATCACCCGAAGCGGCGCATTCGCGACGGAATGAATCGACCGGAGGCCCGGGGGTACAGGGGTGCTCGTGAACGCCACCGTCCTTTGGATCATCGCCGCCATCCTCGTCATCGTGGGCATCGTCCAGCTCCTCCAGGGCCAGATCATCTTCGGCATCGTGCTGATCGTGCTCGGCTGCCTGGTTGGCCCGGGCGGCGTCTCGATCTTCAACCGTCGCTGACGCCGAGACCGTGAAGACGACGACCTGGACCGACGACCACGCCGTCGTCGCCTTCGACCGCTCCATCACCGCCCTCAGTCGGCTCACCCGGGCCCCGGAGGACAGCGAGCGCTCGAGCGAGGTGGCCGATGCGGTGACCGCCCGAGCGGCGTCGCGGATCGACCACGACCTCGCCGGCGAGCTCCGCAGCAGCCTGGCCCTGCTCGCCGCGGTGCTCCTGCCGATCATGGTGCTCGCCTCGCTCACCGCCCTCCTCTGAGGGCACCGCTCGACCGGCGCGACGGCGCCGACGAGGCCGGCGTCGTGTCCACCTCGATCGGTGCCTCCAGGACGCACGGTGGTCGTACCGTCACGAGAAGCGTCCGCGGCGGTTGCAGCGACATGACCCTCGCTGCCACGTCCACCGCCCATGCTGCATCCCCCTGCGCGCCCACCGGTTCCCGCACCTCGCCGGCGCCCAGGACCGCCGGCCCCCGACCACGGTGCCGGGGACGTGGGCTCCTGAGCGCGCTCCTGAGCATCGCCGTCGCCTGCACGACCATGGCCGTGGGCGCCGACCGCGCCGGTGCGCAGAGCCCGCCTGTCCGGGCACCGCAGACCATCGAGATCGGCGCGCCGACGGGCGTGCCCTTCGGTGCACCGCCGATGCGGCTGGCGTCCACGTCGTCGGCCGGGGTGCCGCTGCGCTACGCCACCTTCGGCACCTGCTCGGTGGCCGGCTCGGCGCTGGTGGTCGGCTCGACCGGCGTCTGCTGGGTCATCGCCCGTGCGCCCGGGAACACCACCCACCTGCCGGCGACGGCGTGGGCCCGCGTCCGGATCGTCCAGGCCGCGCCGCGCATCTGGTTCGCGCCGATCAGGGACCGCACGCTCGGCGACGCCCCCGTGCCGCTGGAGGTCGCGTCGATGGTGCACGTCGTGCCGAGCTTCTCGAGCACCGGCCCGTGCACCGTCGTCGGCTCGTCGGTGCGCCTCGACGGCGTGGGGACGTGCACGGTCACCGTCCGGACGGCGGGTGACGCCAACCTGCTCCCGACGTCGACGAGCCAGACGTTCGCCATCCGGCCCCGGGCCTGACGGCCGAGGGTCCCGGCGGCACCCGCCGCCGGGACACGGCGGACCCGTCCGGGCGGGCCTCAGGAGGACGTGCCCTCGAAGTAGCGGCGGGGGTTGTCGACGAGCATCGTCGTGATCTGGTCCTCCGTGACCCCGTGCTCGCGCAGGTACGGCAGGACCTCGTCGTGGATGTGGAGGTAGTGCCACTGCGGCAGGAACGGCAGCACGGCCGGATCGATCCAGTCGATGTAGCAGGCGGCGTCCTGCGACAGCACCATCCGGTCGGCGTGGCCGCGGCGGCACAGCTCGACGACGATGTCGGCCCGTGCCTCGAACGTCGTCGCCAGATTGATGCCGAACCGGTCCATGCCCAGCACGAAGCCGGCCTCGGCCAGCTCGGTCAGGTGGTCGGCGTCGGTCGTGTCGCCGCTGTGGCCGAGCACGATCGCCGACGGGTCGACGCCCTCCTCGTCGCACAGCACCCGCTGCACGACCGAGCCGGTGCGCGACTCGGGGTGGGTGTGGACGGTGATGGGCGTGCCGGTGGCGCGGTGGGCCCCGGCCACGGCCCGCATCACCCGCTCGACGCCCTTGGTCAGGCCCTGGTGGTCGATGGCGCACTTGAGCAGCCCGGCGCGGACGCCGGTGCCGGTGATGCCGTCGGTGATGTCGCCGACGAACATGTCGACCATGGGGTCCGGGACGTCGGCACCGAGCGCCTCGGCCAGCGCCGGCCCCCGGTGGTGGAAGAAGAAGGGGACGTCGCCGTAGGTGTAGCAACCGGTCGCCACGACGATGTTGAGGTCGGGGACCTGCTCCGCGATGCGCACGATGCGGGGGACGTAGCGCCCGAGGCCGATCACCGTCGGGTCGACGATGGTCCGCACCCCCTGGGCGGCGAGCGCGTTCAGCTTGGCCACGGCATCGGCCACCCGCTCGTCCTCGTCGCCCCACTCGTCGGGGTAGTTCTGCTGCACGTCGGCGGTCAGCACGAAGACGTGCTCGTGCATGTACGTGCGGCCGAGGTCGGCGCTGTCGACGGGGCCACGGACGGTCTGGACGGCGGGCATCGGGGTCCCCCTGGGTCGGGCTCGGGTTGCCCTGGCCGGCGCTCGGCCGGTGGCGGGCGGTGGGCGTGGTGCCCCCGAGGTGTAGCCGCTCGCGGCCCGACGTGCCGCCGCGACCACCCCGCTTCGCCGGCCGCGCCCGCTCCCGGCGATGTCGGATCCTGGCCCCCACCGCCCGCAGGGGGTAGACCGCACGTCGGCATGGCTGCACCGCGCGTCGACTGGCGCCCCCACCCACTCGTCCAGCGGGCCGCCGTCTACGCCGGCTGCTTCCTCCTCGTCGGCCTCGCCGTCGCGCTCCTCCTGGAGGTGCTCGGGCGCCTCGGCATCGTGTTCTTCCCGGTGGTCACCGCGCTGTTCCTCACGCGGGTGCTCTCGGTGCCCAACCAGTGGCTCCTGCGGCGGGGGTGGCGACCGGCACCCGCCGCCGGCGTGGTGCTGGTGTCGTTCATCGCGCTGCTCGTCGGCGCCGGCTTCCTGATCGCGCCGCCGATGGCCGACGAGTTCAGCACCCTCGGCGACACGCTCAGCGAGGGCACCGCCGAGATCGAGGACTGGCTGGTGGAGGACAGCTCGTTCGACGTCGACCGCCGCGACATCCAGGACTTCAAGGACGACGTCGAGGAGCGGGGTCGCGAAGCCCTCGAGAACTCGACCGACACCATCGCCCGCGGCGCCCGACTCGTCATCGAGATCCTCGTCGGGTTCGTGCTCGCGCTGGTGCTCACGTTCTTCGGCCTCAAGGACGGCCGCCAGCTCCACGGGTGGATCGTGCGCCTGCCCACTCCTCGCCACCGGCCGGCGGCCCGGGCCGCGGCACGTGCCGCGTGGTCGACCCTCGGCGGCTACATCCGGGGCGCCGCGCTCCTCGGCCTCCTGGAGGGGGTGATCATCGGGGTGGTCATGGCGATCACGGGCGCCCACCTCGTGGTGCCGGTGATGGTCCTGACGTTCGCGGCGGCCTTCATCCCCCTCGTCGGCGCCGTGGTCGCCGGGGTGATCGCCGTGCTCGTCACGCTGGCGTCGGCCGGCGTCACCGAGGCGCTGATCGTCGCCGCCGTCGCCATCCTCGTGCAGCAGTTCGACAGCGACCTGCTGGCGCCGTG
>DATAGR010000034.1:0-2231 GCA_036263575.1 Aquihabitans sp.
GCCGGCGATCGGTTCGCCATCCTGACCAAGGTCCACCACGCCACCGTCGACGGTGCCTCCGGCGTCGAGCTGTTGACGCTCATGCTCGACGCCGACCCGGCCGGCGACGAGCTCGTCCCGGTCGACGAGGGCTGGACGCCCGACCGGATGCCGAGCGACGGCGAGATGATCCTGCGAGGCCTCGGCGGGCTGGTCCGCAAGCCGGGCCGAGCCGTGCTGCTGGGCGTCCGGACGGCACGGGAGCTCGGTCGGGCGACGCGCAACCCGGTCCTCGTCGCCGCCGCGAACCAGGTCCGGTCAGGTCTGCGTGGCCCACTCGGATCGGTGCTGAACATCGGGCGGTCACGTGAGCCGGGCGTGGAGGCGGTCGGTCCGCTGCCGTCCCTCTCGCCGCCGCGGACGCCGTTCAACGCGCCGATCAGCCCGCACCGCCGGTTCGCCTTCCGGTCGGTGCCGCTGCAGACGATCAAGGACATCAAGGGCGCGCTCGGTGCGACCGTCAACGACGTCGTGATGGCGGCGTGTGCCGGCGGCCTGCGGACGTGGCTCGAGGCCCACGATGCGCTCCCCGACGAGCCGCTGGTCGCCATGGTCCCGGTCTCCGTGCGCACCGGCGAGGAGGAGGAGCGCTGGACGAACCGCGTGTCGGGGCTCCTGGCATCGGTGCCCGTCCACGAACCCGACCCGCTCCGCCGGGTGCTGCTCGTCCACGAGGCCATGCGCGATGCCAAGGAGCTCTTCAACGCCGTCCCGGCCGAGTCGCTGACGAACTTCTCGCAGTTCCCGCCGCCCGCCGTCTTCGCGCTGGCCATGCGGACCGCCACCCGGCTGACCGGCCGCTACGGGATGCCCGTCAACCTGACGATCTCCAACGTGCCCGGCCCACGCGAACCCCTCTACGTCGCCGGCGCCAAGCTGCTCCACTACTACCCGGTGTCGGTGATCCTCGATGGGCAGGGCCTGAACGTCACCGTCCAGAGCTACCTCGACACCCTGGACTTCGGGCTCGTGGCCTGCCGCGAGCTCGTGCCCGACCTGTGGGACATGGTCGACGCCATGGCCGACGAGGTGGGCGTCCTCGCCGAGGCCGCCGGCGTCGCCTGACCACTGCGCACACCGAGACCACGACGTCTCTGCCACGGGCGGAGGCGTGCCCCGTTGACTTTTGCTATAGCAAATGACACATTGCACCCGTGTCCAAGCGACTCCCGCAACTGACCAGCCCCACGCTCGCGGACCAGGCCTACGACGCCCTGCGGGACGCGATCATCTCCGGCGACCTCGCGCCGCGGGAGAAGATCACCGAACGGGGCCTGGCCGATCACCTGGCGATCAGCCCGACGCCGGTGCGTGAGGCGCTGCGTCGTCTCGAGCAGGACCACCTCATCGAGCGGCTGGGCCCCCGGACCGTCCAGGTGACCGAGCTGGACGACGGCACGGCCGCCGAGATCCGCCTGGTCGAGGGCACGCTCCGGGCGCTCGCCGCACGATTGGCGAGCACCAACGCCGAACACGAGCAGCTCGCCCGCATCGAGCGGCTGCTGGACGACGGTGACGTCGCGCTCGAGGCGCTGCGGTCTGCGGAAGCCGATGGCGCGCCGGTCATGCCGACCGACCTCGCGCCGCTCCTCCAGCTGACCCGTGAGTTCCACCTGGCGCTGAACGAGGCGTCGAACAACCTCGTGCTGCTGCGGCTCCTCCGCCTGGTCGACGCGTTCAGCCTGACCCAGCGCCTGCGCAAGCTCGACGGCGAGCTCCGCGGGGCCGACGACGCCCACGAGGGCGTGCTCCGCCGCTACCACGAGCACCGCGCCGTCTTCGAGGCGGTCCGCAGGGGCGATGGCGAGGAGGCCGAGCGACTGATGCTCGCCCACGCCGCAGACGACGCACTGGTCGACCGCTAGGGACCCGGGGCACGGCCCCGGAGCGACGACCGACGCAGCACACCGCAACCAAGGAACCAGGGGACCAAGGTGAACACACGCAAGCGCATCCTCGCGACGCTCGTCGCGGCAACGGCCGTGCTGACCGTGCCGGCGTGCGGGCTCGGCTCGAACCCGAGCTCCGATGCCACGTCCACGACGACCGAGCGCGGCCGAGCCGCCGAGCCCGCGGCGGCGATCGACATCGACGCCGCGATCGAGGCGAGCAAGGACGAGGGCAAGCTCATCGTCTACGGGAACCCGAACGCCGACCAGTGGGAGCCGGTGCTCGCCGCGTTCAACGAGGCG